>DMNP01000057.1 GCA_003452695.1 Eggerthellaceae bacterium | reverse complement strand
TGCCACATGCCCGTCAGGAACCACACGATGAAGATGTTGCGCACGTACATGGCCTTCGAGCAACGGCTGCCGCCAAGCGGAATGTACACGTAGTCGCGGAAGAAGCTGGAAAGCGAAATGTGCCACCGCCGCCAGAAATCCTGGACCGACGTGCACAGGTACGGATAGTTGAAGTTTTCCAGATAGTGAAACCCGACCATGCGGCCCATGCCGATGGCCATGTCGGAATACGCCGAGAAGTCCAGGTATATCTGCAGCGCGAAAAACAGCATGCCCAGCCAATAGCCGGTGGTGACCTGCGTGAAGATGCCCCCTTCGCCAATGGGCAGCAGCGTGTCGGCCACGGCTGCGCACGAATTGGCCAGCACGGCCTTTTTAGCCAGGCCAATGGTGAAACGGCGGATGCCGTAGTAGATGTCGGTGCGCGACGGGCGGCGCTGGTCAATTTCGTTTTGCACGGTCTCGTAGCGCACGATGGGCCCGGCGATGCACTGGTGGAACAGCGACGAATACAGCAGCAGCTTCCAGAACACGGGCTGCGCGTGAATCTGGCCGCGGTACACATCCACAACATACGATATTAGCTGGAACGTATAGAACGATATGCCGATGGGCAAGACGATTTCGGGAATGAGCGCAGGCACGCCGAACAGCGCCTGGAAATTTCCCAACAAGAAACCCAGGTACTTGAAAACGCCGAGCAAGCCCAGCAACACGACGCATTCCAGCACCAGGAACAGGCGTTTTTTGCCGGGCGTTTCCGAGCGCTCGATGAACAGGGCGAACAGCCAGCTGGCAAACGTGTCCCCCACAAGAAGCAGAAGAAACTGCGGCCCGCCCCACGAATAGAAGATGAGCGAGGACACCAGCAGCACCGCGTTGCGGTACCGCTCGGACACCAGGGCGTACACCACAAGGTGTATGACCAGAAACACAAAGAGGAATACCAGACTGGAAAAGACCATGAGCTGCGTCCGGCTCCTTTCACTTCGGCGCCATGCGCGCCGCCACATAACTCGAAAAATGCACCGCTCATACTACACCCGATAACGCCTTGCCGCGGCGATGGTCGCGGCGGAGTTCCGGGTTTGCACAATCAATCCGCGCCGGTCGGCAAGCGCCGGCTGGATGGCGCAGCGCCCTTGAAGCGCTGCATCGCCCACGGAAAGCGGCGACTCCTTGCCGGATGATGCTACGCCTCCGAGGCATTGCACCACCCAGGCCCAGGCCCCATGGCGGGCAGCGCCCAGGCCCAGGCCTCATGCCGGCAGCACCTGCCTACGACTTCAAAAGGTTGCGTTCCTTCAGCTCGGCTATCAGCGTGCGGAACATCAGGTCGGTGTCGTCCAGGCCTAGATGGCGCTCGGCCTCGTCGGCGGCAAGCACACCCCGGCGCTGCGCCCAGGCCTCCAAGCTTGCGGGCTTGGCTTCCCACGACAGGAAGCGCACTTCCGGGTCCAGCGCGCGGCAGATGTCGCGCGTGTCGATGGGAACGATCTTGCCTTCTTTGCGCGCCTGCGCATAGCCCTCCAAATGCAGCATGAACCAGCTGTCCTCGAACGCTGCGTTATGCGCCATGAACGGATGCGACTTCAACACCTTCAGCAAGCGCTTCTGCAGGTCGGCATCTTCGCGAAACGGCTTCTTGCCCGCCACATCCGACCAGGCTATCTTGTGAATCTCGGCTAGGGGCACGCCCGTTTGCTCGTACTGCTCGGGAATGCCGCAGAACACCGATGTGGCATCCGACGGTTCGGCGTCGTCGGCAAGGCGCATGACCTCCCACCCGACGTTCACGATATAGCCGCGGTCGGGGCTGGTCGACGTAGTTTCGATGTCTATGCCCACGAACGTTCCCTTGGCGGGCTTGCTGCCGTACAGCACGCCCTTGGTGGCGTTCATGCCCTGCACTTCCTGGGCCACTTTTTCCACCTTGCGGTGCTGCAGCGCGGCAACCCCCTGCAAGATGTCGTCGTCGGACAGGTGGTTTGCAAGATTGCGCGACCGGTCGGCCTGGACGGCCTCGGGGCCCATCATGTCGCAGAGGGTGCGATTCCGGTCCGCCAGGTCCAGCACCAGGTCGAACCCGAAGCTGGGATTGGGATTGGCGAAGTATTCTTCCACGAGCAGGTGAAGCGCCTCCTCGTTGGTGGCGCGTTCTCCGAGCAGCATGGCTTCGTCGGCGCCGAACAGAAACTCCGGCATGAATATGGTGGATGCGTGGCCGATGGCGTCGTTCAGGTTCATTGATAGTGCTCCGTTCTACCGCGCAAAGCGGCACAAGTCGTCAGGTATGTCGAGGCATGGGGCCAAGTTTACGCGATTGCACCGTTGCCATGAGCAACCTTCGTGGGCATTGCACCGCTATTCCATCATCTTGGATTCCTCGACCTTGCTCACGTAGAACTTCATGAAGCCTTCGAGCGGCTTGCGCAGCACCAAGCCCAGCAGCAAGAAGGGGATCAGGAACAGGGCCAGCTTGCCCAGGGAAATCCAGAAGTCGTTTTGATAGACGCCGAACATCGCCGCGCGAAGGGCGTCCACGACGTGGGTGGCGGGCACCCAGGGGCTGAGCGCCTGCACGAAGTCGGGCATGATCGGCAGCGGATAAGACCCCCCGCACGCAGTTACCTGCACGATAAGCAGCAGCACGGCAATCGCCTTGCCCAGGTTGCCGAACGCCACGACCAGCGTGTAGATGATGAACGAGAACACGAGCCCCGCCACCGAGAAGCAGACCATGAACAGCACGGGCTCTGTTACCTGCACCTTCAGCAGGAACATGCTGCCCAGGCCCAAGAGCGTCGTCTGCAGCAGCGAAAGCAGGCCCACCACCCCGAAGCGGCCGAAATAGAGCTGCCGGGGCTTGGGGTTGCGCAACTGTTCCATCCCGCGCGCCGATACTTCGGGCTTCGTGGCGACCATGATAAGGAGCGCCCCGATGAACAGGCCCAACGTGCAGTACAACGGGGCCATTGCAGAACCGAAGTTGTCGACGGGGAACAGCGCTTTGCGCTGAATCTGAACGGGCGCCGATAGCGCCGCGGCAATGCTCTCGGCGTCGTTTGCCAGCAGCGACCGTAGCGTGCCGACATCGCCGGAGGCCAGCGCGGCGTCTATGCGGTCGGCTAGGCTGGCCATGTTTTGCGCCGCCGAACGCAGGCTGCCGCTTGCGGAGTCCACCTTGCCGGTAAGCTCGGCAAGCGACGATTCCACCCCGTCCGTCACGCCTGCCAAATCGCTTCCGAGCGACCCCATGTTCGACGAAATCCCATCGAAGTCGGAGGCAAGTTTCTGCAAGTCGGCTTTAAGCGTTTGGATGCCCGGGGCCAGGCTCTGCTCGAAATCGGCGATCGTCGTTTCCAGACTGGCCTTGGTTTGCGCGATAGTCTGGCGAAGCGCGTCGGCATCTTGCTGAATGCCAGGCCCCACCGCGTCGAGGTCGTCGGCTGCGGCAACAAGATTTGCGTTGGCCTTCTGCAGCGATCCGATGGCCTTGTCGAGCACTGCTATGGCCTCGTCGAGCACGACCGTGTTCTCTACCGTAATCTCGACATGGGTGCTTATTTCCGCTTCGACGACCCCGTTGGAGATCATCTTGTTGCGCTCGCGCACGGCGCCGGAATGAAGCTTGTCGCGCAAGTCGGCCAGCGCATCGCGCCGCGATGACAGCGCGTCGCCCTTGGCACCGATGTCGGAGGCGACACCGCGCAGCTCGGAAGCCACGGCCGAAGCATCCGACGATGCGCTCGTCAAGAGCGCATCGGCCTTGCCCTCCAGGCCGGACAGCGCGGATTTGCCTTCCGCCAGATATCCGGAAAGCGAGCCGACGGCAGATTCCAGGTCTCCGGCCAGATTGCGAATGGCCTGCTTGCTGGCATCGACGTCGGAAACGGCGCTTCCCGCCTTGGCGCGTGCCGCCTCCACGAAATCGACCGTGCTGGCCAGCAAGTTCGCAGCTTCCGTGCCGAGCGAGGAATACAGGCCGAGCACATCGGCCGTTTGCCCGAGCCGCGAGGACACGAGACGCATATGGCTTGCCAGGTCTTCGATGCTTCCGCGCGTGTCGCTGTCCGCGGCAAAGTTCGCAAGGGCCTTCGCCAAGCCGGCGCCGACTTCGGAAACGGTGTCGGCAAACGTGGCGTTCACCTCGTAGGAAAGCGTGTCGGCACCGGCACCGGTAATGTTGGGCGAAATGGCGTTCTTCTTCTCGTTCACGTAGTATTTGATGCTGGCAGATGCCGAATCGCCTTCGTAGAACGTGAGCATCTGGCTGCTGAAGTTCTCGGGGATGACGAGCGCCGCATAGTACTTGCCCGACCTCGTGCCCTCAACCGCATCGTCGGCATTCGTGAAAACCCAGTTAATCTGCTTGTTCGCCCGCAATGCGGACAAAACCTTTTCGCCCACGTTCACTTCCAGGGGAATGAGGTCGCTGGCATAGCCCTCGTCTTGGCTGGCAACAGCGACCGATAGGTTGCCCGTGTTGTCGAACACGTTCCAGCAGGCCAGGATGTTGTACCACGCGAACAGCGAAGGCAGCACGACCAGGCCCACCGTGATGATGACGCACATGACGTTCCTGAACAGGTTGGAAACATCGCGACGGAAAACGAGCCAGACGTTACGCATCCGAGCCCCCTTCCGTTTCGGGGTCGGCGGGCGCAGGCGCGGGCGCGGGCGCGGCGGGCGCGGCAGGCGCAGGCGCAGGCGCGGCTTCGGCGGGCACCAACCGGTTGCGGTTCAGGAAAAGCCGCCTGGCCCCGTCGCCGGATATGCGCTCGAGGTTCAGCTGGCGCTCGAAGCTGCTGCGCAGCGATTCCACCACGAGAACGAGCACGAGCAGGGCAACCAGCCAGAGCAGGACGACGGTAAGGAGCACCACCTTTTCGCCGGCATCGAGGGCGAGCATGACCACCAGCGCTAAGGGCACGCCGATTGCCAACACGACCGATGCTCGGATGAAAACGGGATACAGCTTGCTGAAGCGAGCATAGCGACGTTCCAGGGTTTCACGGAAGCCTTCCCCGTCGGATAGGGCGCTGAGCATTTGCGAAAGGCGATACGGCCGCTCGGGCACGACGGCATCTTCGCCGTTATACAAATCGCCCTCGCGAATCTGGCTCGCCGCCATGCGCGTAACGTTGGACATGAGCGGGACAAGCGCCATTCCCAGCACGGTCATGCCGACAAGCATCGCCGCCAGCACCGCCATGTCGCGCGCGAAGAAGCCGTCGTAGAAGCCGCCGATGGCTTCGCGCAGTGCGTCGATTCCGTACGAGAACGGCAAGAACGGGTATATCGCCTGGAAGAATCCGTCGGTAAGCTCGAGCGGGTACAAACCCGACCCGCCTGGAATCTGGGCGAACACCAGAATGATGCACAGGGCCTTGCCAATGTGCTGCAACGTCGTGGAAAGCGCATAGATAATGCTCAGGTACGCCAGCGCGGCCAGCGCGGAGGCAAGGAAGAACGCCGGCACGCTGGCAACCTGAACGCCCAACGCCAACGTGCCCGCGCAGCAAATAATCGCCTGGATCACGGCGATCCCCGCAAACAGGACGAAACGCGAAAGATATCGTTGGCCAAGCGTCAGGCGCCGGATTCCCTCGTCGTCCACCTCGGTCCGGAAGATGATGACGAGCATGAACGCGCCGATCCAGAACGTCAGGTTCATGAACAGCGGTGCCATGGCCGTTCCGTATGCGTTGGGATGGTACAGCTGTATCGTCTCCAACTTCGTGGGCGACCCCATGAACTCGCCGATGTTCTGGGAGTTCAGCGAACCGCCTTCCACGAGGTCGGCAATGGTGTTGGACTGCGCAAGCAGGCGGATGTCCGACGCAATGGTGTCGATGTCGGTTTGCAAGTTGCCGACCAGGGAATCCGTCTGCGCCAGCGCATTGTTGCAGTCGGTTAGCAGGTTGCCGAGCCGGCGCAGGCCCACCTGGGCCTCGGCGATGGTCGTGTCCAGGTCGGAAGCCGCGGCGGACAGGAGGCCGCAAGCCGCGTTCACCCGCGACAAGATAGACGTTATCGCAGGGCCGGCCGACCCGTACAGCTCGTCGGTATAGCTGGCCAGGGAATCGGAAACCTTCCGCGATGCGCTGTTCAGGGAATCCGCCGCATCGGAGGCCGTCTGCGCGGCATTCTCGATTCTGGCGCCGAATGCCGCAACCGCATCCAGAGCCGACTGCAGCTCTTCCGCCTTTTCCGCAAGGGCGCCCGCGGCTTCCTGGATGCCTGCTTTCACCTGACTTGTGTCGGGCAATTTGGCGGCAGCCGCCTGCATATCCCGCGCCAGGTTCGACAGGGCGCTAACGTAGGGCTGAATCCGAGCAGTTCCCATGTCCACCTGTGAATGGGCAGAACCCGCCTTTTCCAGCAGGCCGTCTGCGGCAGTCCCGGCTTTGGCAACGACCTGCGAAAGCTCCGCCCCAACGCCCGCAAGCGACCCGGTGGCGTCTTCGGAGGCCACGGTCAGGGCGCTTTGCACCGCAAACGCCTCGTTCGTGGCGTCGTTCACAAGCGTCTTCGCGTCTCCCACCAGGCCCCTCGCGCCGTCGAGGTTCGAAATGGCGGGATCCACCTTGGTCTTCGCGGCATCAAGCGCAACCTGGGCGTCCTTCAGCTTCGCGCGGACATCGGCAATGGCCTCCCGGGCCGCGTCCACGCCCGTCGTCACCTTTTCCTCGGCAGCCGCCTGGCTGGCCTTGGCATCGCCCAGGACGCCGTCGATCGCCTGCACCGCGGCTTCGCTGACGGTGGACACGAACGTGGCATTGATGGTCTGGTCGAGCGTCGAGGCGGCCATGTCGGTTATCTTCGGACTGACAGGGCCCAGCTTTTCGTTGGCATAGTAGACGATCTGGGGGCGTTTCACCTGGCCGGCCAAAGGCGACACCAGGCACTCGGTGAAATCTTGCGGGATCACATACACCGCATAGGCCCTTCCCGCCTCGAGATCGGACATCGCCGTATCGAAATCCTCTTCGACGAAGTGAAGCCTGTCGATGGCAAGCAGCGCCTCGGCCACCTTGTCGCCCACGTTCAGCTTTCCCGTAAGTTCGGTCTCTGCCCCGGCGTCTTGGTTCACGACGTTCACGGTAAGGTTGCCCGTGGCCTCATAGGGGTTCCAGAACGCCACCACGTTGTACCACGTGTAAAGCGATGGCAGCACCATAATCGCCACCACGACGATAAGCGCGGCAGGCGCCTTCAACAAGCGCAAAACATCGCGCTTCAGTATGCGCAGAATGTTCTCCACGTCTTCGCCCGCCCCATTCCCTTTCGTCCCTCGCTCGCTCTGAAGCGTATTCTACGCCATTCGCCCGAACAATCCCGCACAACAGTGAGATACGGTCGTTCGTGTGCCAAGGGGACGTCTCTCTTGACACACGAACGACCGCGAAATTCCAGCACTAAGCATAGACGTGTCACAGCAGCAGATTTGCTACAATGGGCCCATTGAGAAGCGCATTGTCAAGCCATCTGGCGCAATCGCACCCACCGCGACAATTGCAACCGCCATGCACGAGAGGGGCACCCATGGCCGAGACCACGAGACTACCTATCCCGACAACAATCTGGCGAGCAGCGGCAGGTGCCGTTGCAGTGGTACTGCTGGCGTTCATGGCTTCGTTGGCCTTCGGAACGCCGGCATACGCCGATGACGCAACGAAAAGCTATACGCGGGGCACGCTAGCCGAACAGGCAAGCACCGTGGACATATCCAGCGGCTGGTGGGCCGTCGACGCCGAAGGCAACAAGATAGACTCCTCGTACGTGGCGGAATACAACTACGGCAGCGCCATCACCCCCATCGTAGCCATTACCAACGGTTCGACGACGGTCGCGCGCAACGCCACGACCACAGACGGCTATCCTTGCCTGCTCCTCTACTACTACAACAATCGCTATTCGGGAACGGCCAACGTGGAGGTACATGGATACAACTCTGCAGGTTATTCGGGTAGCTTCACGGTGTATTTCACCATATCCACCCTCAGCTCGCTCAGCAGTGGATACTGGTGGGCGCAGGACTCGAGTGGCCGGAGAATATCCAGCGACTACGCACTGACCGAAACGGGCAAGGGGCTGTCTCCCGTATCGAGCATCACGAACGGTACGCAGACCCTTACCAGCCAGTATTTCGACGTGAAGTACTTCAGCAACGTGAATCCCGGCAGGGCGTCGTTTGCCGTCGTGGGCAAGCGGCATCGGGGCTACAAGGACACCTTCATGGGGGCCTTCACCATTAACGCGGCGCCCAAGCCAGCGGTTACGCCCAAGCCGGCAGTCAAGCCCAAGCCCAAGCCCCGCGTGAACTACAAGGCCGCATTCCTTTCGGGCAAGCTAACGCCCCCGAAGACCAAGACCTACAAGGGCAAGAAGATAAAGCCCAACGTGAAACTCGTCGTGAACGGCACCAAGCTGAAGAAGGGCAAGCATTACCGTCTGAAGTACAGGCACAACAAGGCCGTGGGCAAGGCCACGATAACGATAATCGGAAAGGGCGTGTACAAAGGCGCCAAACGCACGTGCACGTTCAAGATAATCCCGCGCAAGACCGCCGTTACCAAGCTGCAAGCCCTGCGCACCGGCAAGCAGGTAACCCTGAAATGGAAGAAGGGCATGCGCGGCTGCAAGGGGTATCAGATATGCTATTCGAAGAGCGCATCGATGAAGGGCGCCAAGACAAAGACCGTGAAGAGCCGCGGTAAGACGAAGTGCACGCTTCGCAAGCTTGCCAGCGGCACGCGCTATTATGTGAAGATTCGCACATACTGCGTGAAAAAGGGCGCGAAATACTATTCCAAATGGAGCAAGGCGAAGGTCGTATCCACCCCGCGCGTCGGCTCGGCAAGCGGCTATGCCAGCAATGCGGTAACGGGCAGGACGATTGCCAAGGCGAAGGTCGTCGTGTGCACCAAGGGCGGCAAGCGCGTGTGCAGCGTGAAATCGTCGCGCGCCGGGCGCTACCGCATTAAATCGTTGGCAACGGGCACATACCGCCTGAAGATTAGCAAGAAGGGCTACCGCACGTGCACGATGACCATCGTGGTGCGCGCGGGCAAGGTAACGTACTGCGAAAACGCCTTCTTGGTGAAAAAGTTCTCGGGCTACGGCTATGCAAGCGGCACGATAAGCAGCGCCACGACGGGCTATGGCATATCGGGCGCTAAGTTGCTGTTCAAGAGCGGGTGGAACAACACGCGCGGCAGAACGCTCAGGTCGTGCACCACCGGCTGGGGCGGCTGGTACTCCATTCGCCTGAAGGCCGGCTACTACACCGTGGTCATGAAGCGTTCCGGATACGTGCAGACCTCGATGAACATCTACGTGGGCCGAGGGTCGTCCAGCAACCAGAACGGGGTTATCAACCCGCGCGGCAACAAATCCACAAAGTACCGCGCCGTGCTGACGTGGGGCGCCAACCCGCGCGACCTGGATTCGCATCTTGTCTCCACAGGGTCGAAGGGCAGCTACCACGTGCTCTACAGCTCCAAAACGGGATATTTGAACGGCAGGTCCAGCGCCATGCTGGACGTAGACGACACATCGAGCTACGGCCCCGAAACCACTACGTTCGCCAAGAAGAAGGGCCAGACCTACACCTACTATGTGTACCTGTACAATGGATCGGGTTCGCTGAAGACCTCGCGCGCCAAGGTGAAGCTGTATCACGGAAACACGCTGGTGAAGACGTATTCCGTGCCTGCAAGGGGATCGGGCCGCTACTGGAACGTGTTCAGCATTCGCAAAGGCAAGGTCAGCGACCGCCAGACGATAACGTCGTACCCGACAGGCGTGGATTCGACGTATGCCAGCCAGGGCACGGGACCGAGCAACCCATCGTAAAGCTTGCAGGCGGCTTACGGCTTGCAGGCGCTTCGCTGTAGTCCAGAAAATGCATGGTCATTCGAGCAGGAAGGGCGCCGGTCCCTCCTGCTCGTCGTATTATGAACGAAGATAGCATGTTACTGCCCACGGCTTGGCCAGGAGCCCCGTCCCGGGCGTGGGGATTCGGGCTTGGCTTCGGCTAGCATTAGAATATTTTGAAATTTGTGCCTGCAGAATCGCCCTCACCCCACGCCTGGGACGGGGCTCCTGGCCAAGCCGTGGGCAGTAACGATGGCATACGAGGTGCGGAAGGTGGAACATGGGCTACCTGGGACAAGACATTCCGAAACTCGGCTTCGGGCTTATGCGGCTTCCGAAGCTGGAGGATAGCGAGACCATCGATATCGAGCAGACCAAGCAGATGGTCGACGCCTTCCTGCAAGCGGGCGGCACGTACTTCGACACGGCGCGGGCCTACGGCGGATCGGAAGATGCCGTGCGCCAGGCGCTGGTCGAGCGCTATCCGCGCGAATCCTTCCAGCTGGCAACGAAGAACGCAGCATGGATTGGGCCGAAGAGCTACGAAGACGCGCGCAAGGACTTCGACATTTCGCTGGAGAAGACGGGCGCGGGCTATTTCGATTTCTATCTCATTCACAACACGGGATCGTTTCGCACCAAGGTTTTCGACGATCTGGAAATGTGGGACTTCGTGCAGGAGCTGAAAGCGGCCGGCAAGGTGAAGCACATCGGCTTTTCGCACCACGACAGCGCCGAGCGGCTGGAAGAGATAATCCTCGCCCATCCCGAAATGGAGTTCGTGCAGCTGCAGGTGAACTGGGCCGACTGGGACAACGCCAACACGCAGTCGCGCAAGTGCGTGGAAACGGCGCGCAAGCACGAGCTGCCCGTGGTGGTAATGGAGCCGGTGCGCGGAGGCACGCTGGCAAACCCGCCCGAGCCGGTGGCAGAAATCCTGCGCGACGCCAACCCCGACGCCACGTTCGTTGAATGGGCCCTTCGGTTCGTTTGGGGCCTGGAAGGGCTGATAACGGCCTTGTCGGGCATGAGCTCGCTCGAGCAGATGCAGCAGAACCTTGCCACGTGGAAGGGCTACGAGCCGCTTTCGCACGACGAACTTGCCACGTTGAAGCGCGCGCGGCAGAAGCTAGACGAGATGCTGGACAATCCCTGCACGTCGTGCCAGTACTGCATGAAGGCCTGCCCAAAGGACATAAAGATAGCCCAGGTAATGGAGGCGCTGAACCGCGGCGCCATGTATGGCCAGGACAACGGGAAGAACTGGTACGGGTTCAACACGTCGGGCGGCGGCAAGGCATCGGAGTGCATCCAATGCTTCTCGTGCGAAGCGGCCTGCCCCCAGCACATAGAAATCGTCGGCAAGCTGGAACGCGCAGCCGATCTGTTCGAATAGTTAGCAGCCGCCGCCAGCCAACATCGTGAATGTCGGAGGCGGCGGCCATTGCACTGCATCGCTTTGACCAGCCAGACACTTACCTGGCTAGACAGCGGCCCGATAAGTGTCTGGCTTTACTCGGCGCTCGGCCTGTTTTCCTTGATGGCAAGCACGACGTCGAAGGGCATGCCAGCCCACATCTCGCGTACGAGCGCGTGCGAGAACACATCGGTAAGCTTCACCACTTCGCCTTTGCGCGTGAACAGCACGGGCATCTTCTCGCCCTTGCTGTGCTTCAGATGCTTCTTGTACTGCTCTTCCAGCTTGTAGGCAGCAATGCCGTGCTTTTCATCGCTTACGCGCAGCGCAAGACGGCGGTCTTCCATTTCCTTCACGCCGTTCACGGCATACGTCGGCGCCTTCGGATCCCATTCGCCGCCTTCGGCGATCGGGTTGATGGCAACTTTAATTTCACTATCGCCGTTCACCATGTCCAGGATGCGCATGAGAAGCGCAACGTCCAAATCGGGCTTAGCCTCTTTTAGCGATTCGCGGTACGCTTTAATTTTCTCTTGCAGGATATCCTCGTCCATGTAAAGCCTCCCCTTTCGGCATTGAACCCAATGCGGTACAGAATAGCATGAAAGCCGCCTATTCCCACGTGAATTCGGACATTGAGCCAATCAGTCTCATTACAGCGCGAGTATGTCAGTGTGTCAGTGTGTCAGGGGAATGAATACGGGCGCCTGGCACCTGTATTCACTTGACGCACTCGGCTGGGCGGACGAGCGGCGGGGCGCGTAAAGTAGCTCATTCGTGTTCGCGATGCGCAGATATGCAGCATGCAGGGCAAATCGCGCTAGAATGGTGCGCATGCATTATCCGATGAAAGGACAGCGACCATGGCACGTATTCACTGCTTGAACAACATCTCGAAGAAGGGCACCGACCAGCTGCCGGAAGGCTACGAGCTGGTGGACGACCTGGCCAGCGCCGAGGGCATCCTGGTGCGCAGCGCCCAGCTGCACGACACCGAGTTCCCCGCGGGGCTGCTGGCCATCGCACGCGCGGGCGCGGGCGTGAACAACATCCCGCTGGACCGCTGCGCCGAAGAGGGCATCGTGGTGTTCAACACGCCGGGCGCCAACGCAAACGCCGTGAAGGAACTTGTGATCTGCGGCATGCTGCTGGGCAGCCGCGGCATCGCCGACGGCATTGCCTGGTGCCGCGAAAACGCCGACGACGAGAACATCGGCAAGTCGGCGGAAAAGGCCAAGAAGGCTTTTGCGGGACGCGAGATCTTGGGCAAGAAGCTGGGCGTCGTCGGGCTGGGCGCCATCGGCGCGCTGGTGGCGAACGCGGCCATCGACCTTGGCATGGACGTGTACGGCTACGACCCGTTCGTGTCGGTGGACGCTGCCTGGAAGCTTTCCAAGGACGTGCACCATGTAACCGACCTGGATGAACTGTGCGCCACCTGCGACTACATTACCATCCACGTGCCGGCCATGGAATCGACCAAGGGCATGATCGGCGAGGCGCAGATCGCCGCGATGAAAGACGACGCGGTGCTGCTGAACTTCTCGCGCGACACGCTGGTGGACGAAGGCGCGCTCGTGGCGGCTTTGAACGACGG
The DNA here is from genome assembly GCA_003452695.1 of Eggerthellaceae bacterium. Taxonomy (GTDB): domain Bacteria; phylum Actinomycetota; class Coriobacteriia; order Coriobacteriales; family Eggerthellaceae; genus UBA9715. The sequence goes on along the minus strand of DMNP01000057.1, from coordinate 3,093 downwards.
CAAGCTGGGCTGCTATGTGACCGACTTCGCCACGCCAGGCATAATGGGCGCGAAGAGCGCCATCGTGCTGCCGCACCTGGGGGCCTCGACCGCCGAGGCCGAAGAGAACTGCGCCGTTATGGCCGTGAACCAGATGGTCGATTTCATCGAGAACGGCAACATCGCGAATTCGGTGAACTTCCCCGCCGTTAGCCTGGGCGCGCTTCGCGGCACGGGCCAGCGCGTGACCATCGTGCACCGCAACGTTCCCGGCGTTATAAACGAGATTACCGACGCCATCGCATCGCACGGCCACAACCTGGCCAACATCATCAGCAAGGCGCGCGGCGACTATGCGTATACCATCATCGACGTGGACGACCCGCTGGGCTCCGACGCTGCCGAGAAGATGGCCGCCCGCGAAAACGTGCTGCGCGTGCGCGTGTTGTAATCCAACAGCCAGCCACCTTAACGGGCCGCGGATGTTCTCCGCGGCCCGTGTTGTTTCCACGGCTCGGGCATCAGCGACGCCCAATGCACGGCAACGATTACCTGCGACGACGGCGCCTGCGATCAGACGCCTTCTCGCCGCGCAGATGACGGGCCTCTTCGCGCTGGACCCGCACGGCTTCCACCTCGGCGGCAAGCGAGCGATAGGAATCCAGGCGCTCCTGGGCAAGGCTGCCCGCTTCCACTGCGGCAAGCACGGCGCAGTCGGGTTCGTCGGCGTGCTTGCAATCGCGGAAACGGCACTGCGCCGCCAGGGCCTCGACGTCGGCAAAAGCCGAACCGAGCCCCTCGTCGGCATCCCACAGCCCCAAACCGCGCACGCCCGGCATGTCCACGACGCGCCCGCCCCCGGGAATGCGCACCATAACGCGGTCGACGGTGGTATGGCGCCCCTTGCCATCGCGTTCGCGCACGCTGCCCGTATCCTGCACTTCGTCGCCAGCCAGCACGTTCACCAGGCTGGACTTTCCCACACCGCTCTTGCCGATAAGCACGGCCACCTCGCCCGGCGCCAGCAGGGCGCGCACGCGCTCGACCGATTTCGCATCGGCGATGGACACGACGAGCACTTGCACATCCGCCCCCGCAAGGCCAGCCGCCCGCCTGCGCACGGTTTCGGCTTCGTGCTCGGCAGCCAGGTCGGCCTTCGTCAGCACCACGGCGACGCGGGCGCCCGTTTCGTGCGCCAGCACGAGTTCGCGCTCCAACCTGCGCACGTTCAGCTGGTCGATGGGCTCGGCGATTACAACCAGGTCGAAATTGGCCGCCAGCACCTGGCTGGCAGTGCGGTCGGCGGGGTCTTTGCGCACGAACGCGGTACGCCGCTCGGCAATGCCGGCGATTATGCCCTTGTCGTGGCCTTCGGGCATTTCCACCTGCACCATGTCCCCCACGACGGCGCGCATGCGTTCGCCCTTCACCAGGGCAGTTGCATGCTCACAGCGCACCTGCACGCCGTCTTCGCATTCGACGAGCGGATACCCTCGGTCCAGCCTGACAATCGATCCGATCACCGCGCACGCTCCCGAGCCACATAGAACGCGAACAGCAGGGCGACGCCCACCAGCACCGCTATCAGGCCCGGCACGAACGCCCCGGCGTCGAACTGGTCGGGATGCTCGATGCCGCGCGTTATGACCTGCGAACTGGTGGCGTGAATGTCCGGCAGGCCATCGTGTTCGCTGCATGCCTGGTGGAAAGTGCCCCGCACCTGGAATATCGTGCCCGTCACGCCATAGCGCCCGAAGTGATCTATCTGGCGCGCCTGGTCTTCGGATATCAGCACCGAGATGCTGGAGGGATTGTCGGCGTCGGTGGAAGTGAGGGTAATCCAGCAATTCCCCTCGGCGTCGTTTGCATTGATTAAGTCGCCGATGGCCTCGCCAACCACCTGCACTGTGCGGTTATCGTACAGCGTGGATTCGTCGAACAGCGATTCGATGGTCGTGTCGTAGATGAACGAGTTGTCTGCGCGCTGCGTGGGATCGACCAGGTTATCTCCCAGGGCATCCACGATTTCGCTGACCGTGCTCTCGGCGCTCTTGCCCGTCGCATCGGCTTCGGACGAGGCTTCGCCCTGCGCGTTTCCAGCCTGCGCAGCAGCGGCAGAAGCAGCTTCGCCGGCCGCCGCACTTGGCGCCCCCGCCTGCTCGCTTTCGGCAAACGCCGTCGGCACGCACAGGCATGCACCGCACAAGTTGGCCGACAGAAGCACGGCCAACACAATCGCGCGCACGCGCATCATCGCCACCCCCCGAGCCTGCGTGCCCGCTGGTTGCGGTATGCATGCACCCTTCCCACCAGCCCGGTCGGCGTTATCGACACCACGATTTGAATCAGCAGGGCCATAAGGGTGACGAACTCCAAACGGCCCGCCCACATTTCGAACAGGTAGAACAGCTCGAGCGGCCAGGCCATATCGGGCACGACGATGCCCGACGTTATGCCGCCGTTCGACGCCATGGCAACCGATTCGAACATGGCCTGCGACGCCTCGTAGCCGCTGGCGATTCCCGCCAGCGCGCCAATGATGTAGGTCGCGCCATACAACAGCAGCACGGTGGTGGCCTCGCGCACCAGCTCCACGGTAACGGGACGGCGGCCGATGTGCTGGTACGACGTGACCACGCGCGCAGTGTCGGGCGCAAGCGTTTCCTTCAGCGTGGCCACGATTCCCTTCACCAGTATGCCGAAGCGCTGTATCTTGATGCCGCCCGCAGTCGAACCCGAGTTGGCCCCCACGGCCATGAGTATTGCCAGCACGAGGAAGGCGCCCGACGAAAGCGCCCCGGTAAGCTGGGGGGTCGTGATGTTCTGGAAACCGGTGGTCGTGAACGCCGCGAATATCATGAACAGGCCGCGCCGTTCCATGGCCGGCAAATCCGAGAACAGGCGGCTGGCGCCAAGCGAGGCCATGAACACGACGACGATGACCATAAGCCACAGCGCCGCCGCCCGCACTTCCATATCCTCGAAAAACGAGTGCATGCGCCCGCGGATTATTTCAGCATGCAGGGTGAAGTTCACGCAACCCATGAGCATGACCAGCACCAGCACGATTTCGATGGCCAGGCAATGGTAGTACATGATGTTCTGGCTCATGGG
>DMNP01000157.1 GCA_003452695.1 Eggerthellaceae bacterium | reverse complement strand
ACCCGCAAGTCCGCCCTCGTTTCCATGAAGTGCGCGTTGCGGGTGGATCGTCCCGCCAGACCGGTCCCTTACGGGCTTTCGCCGCACGAGGCACGCGTTCAGGGCGGATTTAGCCTGCCGTGAAAAAGTAACCCCCCTGTGCATGCTGATTATGGGGGCAGGGCCGAGTTTCTTGCATGACTGAATTGCAGTGCGTTAAGATTTGCCGATGAGGAATCGGTCGGAACAGGCACACGGGTCTGGGAATGGGAGATAGGCAATGACAAAAACGCAAAAGCGTAGGCTGGTAACGCGCAGCGACTTCGACGGTCTGGTATGCGCGATGATCTTGAAGGAAAAGGGGCTGATAGACGAGATTAAATTCGTGCACCCGAAGGACGTGCAGGATGGCAAGGTCGAAATATTCTCGACCGACATTACCACCAACCTGCCCTTCGACCCGCGTGTGGGCCTGGCTTTCGACCATCACGAGTCCGAGCTGACGCGCCTCGAGGGCGTGGATTACGAAGGTCGCTACATCATCGACCCCGATGCCAAGAGCGCCGCACGCGTCGTGTACGACTACTACGGCGGACGCGATGCGCTGCCGCGTATCAGCGACGAGCTGATGTGGGCCGTGGACAAGGGCGATTCGGCCGATTTCACGCTGGACGAAGTGCTGCATCCCGAAGGCTGGGTGCTCATGAACTTCCTTATGGATGCGCGCACCGGCCTTGGGCGTTTCCGCGATTTCCGCATTTCCAACTACGACTTGATGATGGAGCTCATCCATCTGTGCCTTGAAAGCTCGATTGACGAAGTGTTGGAAAACCCCGACGTGAAGGAGCGCGTAGAGCTGTACTTCGAACAGCAGGACCTGTTCACCGAGCAGGTGAAGCGCCTGGCGCGCCAAGAAGGCCGCGTGGTCGTGCTGGATTTGCGCGACGAAGAGACGATTTACGCAGGCAACCGCTTCATGATATACGCACTGTATCCCGAAGCTCAGGTGTCCATCCATGTTGCCTGGGGTTTCCGCAAGCAGAACACGGCGGTGATGATCGGCAAGTCCATTATCAACAAGGACGGCGATCCCAACATCGGCGAACTATGCCTGGCCTATGGCGGGGGCGGTCACCGCAACGCCGGCACCTGCCAGATAGACAACGACAAGGTAGATGCTGCGCTGCCCGATATCATTGCAGCGCTGAACAAGGACTGCACGCCGTTGTAGGCAAGCGCCGTTTAAAACCGCCCGGCCAAAAAACGCAGGGCTAATGCGGATTCTGAAGACCCGAGCGCACTCGCAGGCGTGGGTAAGCAAGGTTCGCGAACCAAATGTGCCGCCCTTTCCATCCGATAGGCCGGCACATTTCATGCAAAACGAAGGGCCGCTTGCAATTCTGAACTGCAAGCGGCCCTTCGTTTTGCAAAACGCCCCGTCTGGTGGGGCGCTTCCCGTTCGCTATTCGACGGGCTCGAACGCGTCCTTGCCCAGGCCGCACCAGGGGCATACCCAGTCGTCGGGAATGTCCTCGAATGCCGTGCCCGGGGCGATGCCGGCGTCGGGGTCGCCAACTTCGGGGTCGTACTCGAAACCGCATGGGCAGATGTATTTCATGGGATACCTCTCTTCTCTCGTCCTCGCGCGTTCAGCGCCTGCGTTCATTGTACCCGAGAACAACACGCCAGCACGCGTGCTTACCTAGCCCCAAAAGACTAGATGATGCGCCACCCCAGAGAAAAGCACCCGCCCAAGAGCAGCCCAGCCGCGCCGTGTGTCAGGGGGACGTTTCTCTTGACACACATCGCCTGCATGTGAGTTGCGAGTGCTATGCGGTATCATCTTCAGAAATAGCGAATCGCGATGAAACAGGGGAAATAGAATGCTGCATTTGAAGAAGGTGCTGGGCGCGAAGCCGAAAGAGCATGTGGTATCGGAGCTTGCGACGATGCTGACGCCGTGGGGCGAGGCGCTCGATCCGAACGACGTGCTGGCGGAACATCCCGACCCGCAGCTCGCGCGTGCAACGTTTCAAGTGCTGAACGGGCGCTGGGCCTGCGCGTTCGCAAGCGGGTCGCATCGGCCCACCGACGATTTGCAGGCGGTTGTCGCCAATGCGGTGCAACCGGATGATGAAGCCTTCGACCGGGAAATACTCGTGCCGTTTTCCCCCGAGGCACCGCTTTCGGGCGTCGGGCGCCAGCTGCAGCCCGACGAGCTGCTGTGGTATCGGCGCACTTTCGACGACCCGCGGGCTGCACGCGGCCGTCATGCGCAGCCCGCGCGCGTGCTGCTGCATTTTCAGGCGGTCGACTACGCATGCGCCGTGCGGGTGAACGGGCAGCTGGTCGGGTCGCATGCGGGGGGCTACGACCCGTTCTGCTTCGACATTACCGATGCGCTTGCCGAAGGAGAAAACGAGCTTGCGGTCTGCGTGGCCGATCCGAGCGAATTCGGCGGCCGCTTGCGTGGAAAGCAGCGCTTCGACCGCGGGGACATATGGTACTCGGCCCAAAGCGGCATCTGGCAGACCGTGTGGATGGAAACGGTTCCGGCCGCCCACATTGCCGAGCTTCGGATCGAGCCGGATGCACAGGCGGGCATCCTGGCGGTTGGCGTGCGCGTTTCCCTGCCTGCGGCCGACGGGCGGCATCCGGCGCCTGTGCCGAGTCACGCGAAGCTCGAAGTGCTCGATGCCCAAGGCGCCGTGGTCGCCGTGGCCGACGAAGAGGTGGCCATGCCCGCCCTGCCCGCCCTGCCCGTCCTGCCCGCCACGGCCGCAGCATCCGCAGCATCCGCGGCTGCGCAGACTCTTTCCGTGGCGCTGGCAGTGCAGATTCCCAGCCTGCACCTCTGGTCGCCCGAGGACCCCTACCTGTACGACCTGCGCCTGGTTTTCGGAGAAGACGAGGTGCGCAGCTATTGCGGTTTCCGCACGGTGGAAATGCGCAGGGACGAAAAGGGCGTTTCGCGCGTGTATTTGAACGGCGCTCCGCTATTCATCCGGGGCGTGCTGGATCAAGCCTATTGGTCGGACGGCCTGATGACCGCGCCAGCCGACGAAGCGTTCGTGTTCGACATCCAGGCCATGCGCGATGCCGGTTTCAACCTTATGCGCAAGCATATAAAGGTGGAATCTGCGCGTTGGTACTACCATTGCGACCAGCTGGGCATGCTCGTGCTGCAGGACATGGTAAGCGGTGGCGATGCCGAAATCCGCACGTGGCACTGGAGCTACAAGCCCACGTTGTTCAAGATAAGCTGGAACCACTACCGCGACGACGTTCCCAGCCATCAGGAGAACCTGGGTTCCAGCGACCCGGACTACCGCCGGGAATGGACTGAAGCCTGCCGCCGGACCGTACGGCAGCTCGGCGGGCATCCGTGCATCATCGGCTGGTCGCTGTTCAACGAGGGCTGGGGCCAATTCGATGCGCGCAAGGCTTGTGCCATGGTGCGCGACTTGGATTCCACGCGGGTGGTGGATGCGGTAAGCGGGTGGTACGACCAGCGTTGCGGCGATTTCAGCAGCGTGCACAACTATTTCCGCGATATGGCCGTATGGCGCGACCGCCGCTGCGGCCGTGCGTTCTTCATATCCGAGTTCGGGGGCTTCACGCATCGGGTAGAAGGTCACAGCTCGCTTCCCGAGGCGTATGGCTACGAGCCTTTCGACGACATCCGCGAATGGCGCCGTGCTGTCCGCGACGCCCTGGCCGAAGTGGAGGCCCTGGAACCGAAAGGGCTGGCCGGCTATGTGTATACGCAGGTGAGCGATATCGAAGAGGAAACGAACGGCATCCTCACCTACGATCGGCGCATAAACAAGCTGGTCGAATGACGCTTTCCATGGACGTGGGGCGTGCAAAGAACAGAGCCCCCGAGCTTATCCCATCTGCCATGGTGCGGTTAGGGGACGATTGCGACAAATGGGACAAGCTCGGAGGCTCTGGAAGGGAGGAACGACGGGCTGCTTCTCGTGGTGTTATTTCCCGTCGTGCCGGTAAGGCCTGAGCCTGTCTGCCAGGCTCGACCAGATATGCGCAGGTTTCGAACGAGCGCGTTGCTGTAGGTTTGCATATCCGCTGGGGCTGCTCAGGTAGGGGCAAAACGGTTCGGCTTGAAGACTTGCCTTGCCCGCGAAGATGCGTTTCTGCATCGACTACATCGCTTCCTTCCAGCTGGTCGCTAGCTTTCGCTTTCCGTGCTCGCATGTGCGAGGGCCTCGAGCTGTGCGATGTGCTCGACGACCCGCGCTCCCAGGTCCGTAACGGTGTAGCCGCTGCGGGCCCGATATTTTCGAATGCACCCGGATGCAACGAGCGATTGCATCAGCGGGTTAAGCTTTCCCTTGCTCACGTGGAAAAGCTCTGCAATCTCTTGCTGGCTTTCGCGCACCCGTTTCCCATCCAAGGTGTCGGTCTGCAAATTCGCAAGCAGGCACAGCAACCGGTATGAGTCCGAGGTGAACAGGTTCACCAGGCCCCGTTGTGCGTTTAAGTGGTCCATGTATCAAGAAACTATACTCTAAGAAACGAAAAAATAAAGAGCATAGAGTAAAAAAATTATGCATTAAATATGGTCGGCCAATGCCCCATGCACTTCCCGCTCACGGTCGATGTGACGCAGTTGTGTGTCCTGAAGAAACGATGAAATACTTGTCAGATATGTGAAGACCCCTGAACAGCGGTTTTGTAAATCCTATGCCGTTGTGGTGCCCGCCGCGTCGGCATCTGGTGTCAAAAATGTCGGATTACCGGAACGCTGCGGAACCTGCCTTAAGGTCGTGTCATCGATTGGGCCGGGCCGACGGCGGGGTTGCACGATCGCGCGCGTTGGCCTGCAAATGCTGCACATTCGAACACGGGATGGCTTGCCGGATGCAAGGCCATCCCGCCCAATCGCGAGGAAAGGATGTATGTGAAGGTAGCGAAGAAGAACGAAACAACTACGAAGGGCGCAACGCTTGCAACGTTGGTCCTGGGCTTGGCCCTGGCAATCTCGGTGCCGCCGGCAACGGCGATGGCCCAGCCCCTGTCGGATCGCCTGCCGGCGACCCAGAGCGTGGCCCAGATGGCCACATCGTCCACTGCAACGGCGCAGGCTGAAGACGCATCTGCGGCTTCGACCCGCCCGACAGCCGCATCTGCAGCCGGAAATGCCGCAGTGCAGGCGAAAGACGATGCCGTGGACTATGTTATTCCCTACGACCGGGCGGCCATCGACGCCATCGGGTCGCAGGAGCAGACGGGCCACAGCATTTGCTGTCCCAGTTTCTCGTGCGCATACGCCGATGCCGTGCTGGACGGCACGGTGCACGATCACTCGTACTACAACTGCTCGTGCTGCATGTGGCCCGATTGGGGCGGCGGCGAATCGGCGTTTCGCTGCGTTGGCTCCGACGAGCAGCTGCTGCGCGAAGCCTACGACCAGATAGCTGCCGGACGGCCCACCGTCATTCATGTGGCGGGCGTGTCGGGCGAGCATTGGATTGCGCTTATCGGCTACTGCAACGCCGCAGACCCCGACCATCTTAGCTTGGATAACTTCATAGCGCTCGATCCGTGGGATGCTGCCCAAATCGTGGCAAGCGAGCGCTATTCCCTGTACGGCGACGGCTGCGAGCACATTTCCACGCGCTAGTCGCCGATTATTCTCCATTCGTTTTCGCGAGAAGAACCCCGTGGCCACACGGCCTGGGAGCATCGTGCTGGGCGAGCCGCAGTGTTTCCTGCGGCTCGCTTTGTCGCAGAGAGCGGACTTTTTCCCGACCCGAAGGTTCGTTTCCAAGGGGGGTTCTGCTGGCTAGAAGAACAGTTTTTCAATAGACGTGGCCTTTTCGTATATGTGACTCAATCGAAATAATTCGCAAGATTTGTCACGATATACTGCACTCAGTAACCCACCGGGGAGGAGGCCTCATGGCAGGCGGAAATGACCAGAAGCAAAAACTGAAATTGCTCTACCTCATGCGCATCCTGCAAGAAGAAACCGACCCCGAACACGGTCTGACCATGCCGCAAATCTTGCAGCGGCTCAGCGAAGAGGGCATCACCGCGGAACGCAAGTCGATTTATCGCGATATCATCGCTCTGCGCGATGTGGGCGTGGACATCCAGAAACTGTCGGCGCGCCCCGTGCAATACGTGCTGGTGCGCAGCGAATTCAGCCTGGACGACGTAATGATGCTCATCGACGCCGTTCAGTCGAGCCGCTTCATAACCGAGCGCAAGTCGAACCAGCTGGTGAAGAGCTTGAAGGGCCTGGTCAGCGCACGCGAGCGCAAGGCGCTGGACAAGCGGGTGCATGTGCAGGACCGCGTGAAAAGCCTGAGCGAATCCACCTTCCACAGCGTGGACATCATCCACGAGGCGCTGCAGCGCAAGCGCAAGGTGCAGTTCCTGTATTTCAGCTACAACACCGATCTGAAGCGCAAGGCGCGCCACGAGGGAAGGCGCTATCTGCTCACGCCCGTGAAGGTGGTCTATGCCGACGGCAACTACTATCTTGCCGGCTACGACGATACCGACCAGAAGATAAAGACCTATCGCATCGACCGCATGGAGCTGCTGCAGCTCAGCGACGAGCGCGCTGCGCGCAACGCCGAAATTACCGCATACGAATACGAGGATTTCGCATACAAGCGCTTCGGCATGTTCCACGGCGATCCCACGACCGTCACCCTGCGCGTGAAAGAACAGCTCGTAGACACGGTCGTCGATTTCTTCGGCCACGATTTGGACGTGGCGAAATCCACGGACGCTTATGTGGACGTGCGCGTGAACGTGGTGAAGAGCCCCCAGTTCTTCGGCTGGATAGCGGGCTTGGATGGCGGCGTAACCATACAAGCGCCCCGTACCGTGCGTGCCGAATACAAGGAATGGCTGCAATCGCTTATCGGCTAGCTGTAGTTGCCAGGGAAGATGGTCTTCGGTTTTCGGTTCCGCTCCGTGGAATCCGGGCTGGCCTGATTGGTCGCCGCAGCTCGCTCTATGCCGCCCGGCTGTCCGGGCGGCGCGCAATCTGAGCGTTTGCTCAGCGCTTGTCCACATACACCGCCATTACGTAGAACAGGTCGGAAGTGCGGTTCACGTATTGGAGCAACAGGGGGTCGACGGGGTCGGTTTCGGCGAGTGTCAGGATGCGTCGTTCGCTGCGGCGGGCCGTTGTGCGGGCCATGTGCAGGGCGGATGACGCGGGAGATTCGCCGGGCAGGACGAAGTCGGGCTTCCAGCCGATTGCCGCCAGGAAATCGGTGTACTTGTCGCAGAGCGCTTCGATGTTGGCCACGTCCTCGGCAACGATCCACGTGCGCTCTCCAATCGTGGCCAGCTGGGCCATAACGCCGCCGAGCACGCCTTCCACGGCCAGCAGGTCTGCGTTCATGTCCGCGTCTTGCACCAGAGAACGCGCGAAGCCCACGCAGGCCTGCAACTCGTCCACCGTGCCGTACGCTTCCACGCGCGCCGCGTTCTTCGGCACGCGCTCGCCCGAGTACAGCGATGTTTCGCCCTTGTCGCCCGTGCGCGTGTAGAACCTCATCGCGCATCAGCGCCTTCATCATCATCGTCGTTGTCGTCGTCTTCTTCGTCGTCATCGAAGAGCGACCATTCGTCCTCGTCGTCGCGTGGTCCGCGGTCGGCATAGATTTTACGCGTGCGTCGTTCCAGCACGAAGGCAATCAGCACGCACGCCACAAGCGACACGCCTATGAGCACGCCGATGCCTGCATAGGTTCCGAATAGAAAATCGTACAGTGCTCCAAAATCCATTGCGCTTCGCTTCCTTCGCCGGCAGGGGGCGGCAATCACCGCAAGTCAGTTCATCTTACCAGAACGAAGCGCGGTCGCGGTGCCCGACTCGTCGTGTGCGAAGGGCTCGATAAGCACTGCCCATTCAGGCCGCCTCTGGTTTCGCCCGGCGGCACGCTTTGCGTTTAGCCCCCGCCCGGCGGCGCGCTTTGCGTTCTGGTTCCGCCCGGTGGCACGCTTTGCGTTCAGGCCCCGTTTACCCACGTAGCGAGCAAGGCGAAGCGTTGGCCGCATTCGGTTTCGCGCGAATCGCGCCGCCGGTCAGGGCCTGAGTTCGACAACATCTATCGGTGCTTGCCGAGAAACCGTTGGGAGCCGCCCATCCGCGGGCGCCCATGTGTTTATTCGTGGCCGTTCCAGCAGTAGGTGCAGATTTTGGAGCGGTCGATGCCGATGGCTTCCAGCATGCCGTCGAGCGATTGATAGCTCAGCGAATCGAAGCCCATGTCTTCGCAGATTTGCTTCACCAGGCATTTTCCCCGCTCGGTGGTGGGGTCGATGTATTCGTCCAGATGATCGGCGCCGGTTTCGCCTTCCAGCTTGTGCACCACGCGACGCGCGATAAGGTCCATGATGGACTTGTTGCGCGAGAACGTAAGGTATTTGCAGCCGAACATGATGGGCGGACACGCGCTGCGCATGTGAACTTCCGCAGCGCCCGATTGGTACAGGAAGTTCACCGTGTTCTGCAACTGCGTGCCACGCACGATGGAGTCGTCCACGAACAGCAGCTTCTTGCCTTCTATAAGCTCGGGCACGGGAACCAGCTTCATCGACGCCACGCGATTGCGCATTTCCTGGTTCGTGGGCATGAACGAGCGCGGCCACGTGGGCGTGTACTTTATGAACGGACGGCCGAAGGGCATGCCCGATTCCTGCGCGTATCCGATTGCATGCGGCGTGCCCGAATCGGGGACGCCCGCCACGTAGTCCACTTCGGGCATGGCGTTGCGGGCGCGCTCGTCACGGGCCATTATGGCGCCGTTGCGATAGCGCATGACCTCTACGTTTTCGCCTTCGTAGTTGGAATTGGGATATCCGTAGTACACCCACAAGAACGCGCAGATCTTCATGTCGTCACCTGCAGGCGAAAGCGTTTCGAATCCATCGGCGGTAATGCGCACGATTTCGCCTGGTCCCAGCTCGTAGGCGTCCTCGTAGCCCAGCTTGTGATAGGCAAAGGATTCAAACGACACGCAATAGCCCTCGTCGTCCTTGCCGATGAGCACCGGCAGGCGGCCAAGTCGGTCGCGTGCGGCGATGATGTCGCCGTTTTCGTCCATGACGAGCAGCGTCAGCGATCCATCGACGATTTCCTGGGCATGTTTTATGCCCGAAACGAAATCGGGTTCGTGGTTTATCAGCGCCGCCACGAGCTCGGTCGTGTTCACGTCGCCCGACGACATGGCCGTGAACTGGCGCCCCTCGTGTGCAAGATAGCGTCCCACCAGGTCGTCGGCGTTGTTTATGCATCCGACCGTGGTCAGTGCGAAAACGCCCAGGTGCGAGCGCATCAGCAAGGGCTGGGGATCGGTGTCGGATATGCAGCCAATGCCCGCATGCCCGTGGAAGCTGGGCAGGTCGTCTTCGAAACGAGTGCGAAACGGCGTGTTTTCGATGGAGTGAATTTCGCGCTGGAAGCCGCCTTCGCCGTCGTAGTAGATAAGGCCCGCGCGTCGCGTGCCCAAGTGCGAATGGTAGTCGACCCCGAAGAACACGTCGTATACCACGTCGCGTTTCGACACTGCGCCATAGAACCCGCCCATGCTGTTGCTCCTCTGCCTCGCTGCCTTATGATGGCAGTATACGCCATTTGCAAGGGCCATCGCGTATCCGCAACAGCATGTTAATCGTTTCTGAAGCACGACGAGTTGCAGTCGCTCTATGCATACAAAAGCAAAGCCGAAGCCAAGCGAGCGCCCCCTTTGCCCCAGCCCGCCGGGCAGTCGAGCAAGAAGGGCGTGCGGCTGTTGCGCATGACGAAGCAGCCGGCCCCCCCACAGTGTCCAGAAATGCTCCTACAAACAGGATCGCGTGGAATTAGTGTCCATACTTTCTATGAGTGCTTTTATCGTTAATTTAGTGACCAGGTGTATTTCAAAATGTCATCTGAAGCGAGTATAAAGTTTGGACACTAATTGCTCCAAGATTCGATAACTGTTGCATGATTTAGACAAGCCCCTCCCAACCCTTATGGACGTGGGCGCATCTACTAATACCGACGAGGCAATAGGCTATTTCATTCCCTGCCCCGATGGGCGCCGGGCCTTCTGCCGTCCGGGTCCGCGAGGCCGGTCGAACGGTGCCTTTCGCCGTCCTGGTCCGCAGCTCGGACAAGCGGAGTCTTTCGCCGTCCAGGTTAGCAACCAGGGGAAGGCCGGGGCTTTTCGCCGTCCGGGTCCGCAACCTGGGTGAAGGTCGGGGCTTTTCGCCGTCCGGGTCCGCAACCTGGGTGAAGGTCGGGGCTTTCGCCGTCCGGGTTCGCAGCTTGGACGAACGGGACCCTTCGCGATGCTGTCAATCAGTCGAGAAATGCCTTCGTCGCGGCGGGCTTCGTAAAACGATATTGGACCTTTGTCGAACATATGGGCGCTGGTGTTCTGGCGTTTTCGCAGATTGCGCAGGCGATGAACCCCATGCTTGGCGAAGCGACTGCCAAATAGGGTCCAATTAGGCCCTACCGCATTCCGTGCGCTCCAGTAAATTGCTGAAAGGCCAGGTCGGGGTCCATACGCTGGTTGGGCTGGCGAAGTGGTGGCCTAACAGGCCGCTATTAGGCCCGCCTCGGCGCAGGCATGTTCGCTAAGGCGGGCTTTGTGGCTTGGAGCGCGATACTTGCGGTCAGGAAACACGGAGGGCGTCCAGAGCCATCGGCCCCATCACCTCCAAGAGCGGACAGCCCCATCACCTCCAAAAGCGGACAACGCCAGGGCCTCCAAGAGCGCATAGCGCCAGAGCTTTCATGGGCGAACGGAGCCTTCGCCTCAAAGCGTGCAATGCATCCTTCCGACAGGCGCGCTATTTGGTCCGCCTGCGTAATGCTGCCATTCCAACGCATCCGATGGCGGCTCCTGCAGAAGCGGCTGCTACGGGGGCTACCAGGCCGTTTTCCCCGGATTGGCTGCTCGTGTCTGCCGATTCGGACGAGTCGCCGTGCCCATCGGAATCGGCTGCGCTGTCGTCCGAGCTGCGATGCGATGAAGATTGGTCGTCTGTGCTCGAATCGCCTTGCTTGGAGCTTTTGCTGCTCGATTCCTCAGATTTCCTAGAAGACGATGAAGAGCCATCGGCGGCATCGTTTTCGGAATTATGGGAGCCCTTGCTATTGGAGCTCGCGGCAGACGCCCCCGATACCGATGCCCTGGCATGCGAACCAGACGGCCCGGAGTGGGATCCGCTGGATGACCCGGAGCCGGATCCGCTTGACGACTCGGAGTGCGAGCCCGAGGGTCTGCCTGACGGGTGGTCCGACGATCCGGAATGCGTGCTGTCAACCGCAGAGGTGGAAGAGCTGGAACTCGTCGTGTCCGATGAGGTTTCCCCCGATGAGTGGCGATGCCTCTTCGAAGAGCTGCTCGACTCGGACGAGCTTGCTGTCTCGCTCGAACTCGTGGAGCTGCTCGTGCTGGAACTGGACGAACTTGCTTTCGCCTTGCTCGAGTTCTTGGAGTCGCTCGAGCTGGTCGAAGCGGATTTCGATTTCGATGCCGAAGACGAGCTGGTCGTTGCCGATTCCCCTGAAGACGAGCTATCGGACGGCTCCGACGCACTCGACCCTTCTGCGCTGTCGGCCTCGGAGGTCGTGCTCGTCTCGTCCATTTGCCCGCTTGCCTCCGAATCGTCCGAGGTGCCAGCGGTGCCGTCTTGCGCAACGGGCACGAGGGAGAGCACCACGCTGCACGCGTCGCCCTCGTCGCTCGAAAGCACGAGCGAAAGCATCAGGGAATCCGCAAGGGCGCTGCCGCTATAGCCGATGCAGAACCCTTCGTTGGCCGCTACGCTCGGCAGCGTCTCGCCGTTTTTCGAAAGGATGGCGAAATCGCGTTCGGAAGCGTCGAGCGACAGCGTTCCCTCGAGCCCTTCTAGCGTGATGACCCCAGTCGTCCACGTTCCGTCGCATTGGACGATTTCAATGGCCCCCTCTATCTCGATGGGCGATGCGTCGCCTGCCGAATCGCCCTCCTCCTGGCCGGACACTTCCATATCTTCGTGGGCGGTGTCGGTGGCATCTGAATTTGCTGCATCGTTTCCGGACGCGTTTTCGCCGCTTTCGCTTTCTTGTGCTTCGGCCGCAGTCGCACCATTCGCTGCTGCAGTCGCAGCTGCGGTGTCTGTCGCAGCTTCGCCTGTCTCTGCTGCAAGAGCCTGGCACGGCATCAGGCACAGGCACAGCAGCGCTGCCGCCAGAATCGCGCGAATCGACACGCCCATCCGTTGTGTTCGGGTATTCATGGCGCCTCCTTCTTCGAGTTCCCATGCCAACGAGCGTAGCCCCCGCGCCTTAAACCTGGCTGAAACCGGGCAATGCGCCGAGCTTGGCCGCCCTTTGCGCGTTCGGTCCCTGCAAAATCGATTGCGCCCCGATACCTGTCCGTCCCAGCCGCTAGCTCGGCCATAGTCACCCATTCAGGGCGGATGGCTTATACGGTGGCCAGCGTGTCCCATTTTTTGGCGTGTGGAATGGTAGAGTTCCGCCAGAGCAAGGGCGTGTCTGCTGCTCTTTGGAGCGGCGATGCCGATTACGGTTGGGGGAGCGGCGACGCCTTCGAGGCGCAGATGTCCAATAATGCCTGCATTGCGCAGAACGCGCTCGTGCACACTGCCTACGAGCGCCGCGCCGACCTGCGGGCCTACGGCATCTACCTCAGCGACATCCTGCAGTACGCCACTTATATGAAGAAGCCCTCGGACGTAATCGCATCCTGGGGGAACTCCACGGGCCACCGTCGGATGATGCAGTGCAACACCACGCATCATGCAGGCGTGGCCGTGGCGAAGAGCGGCGGCCGGTACTGCTTCACCATCGTGTACGAACGGAACAACTACAACCAGAGCGGCTCGTAAGGCTTCTTGAAAAAACGGTGCGCCCGTCAAGCAGCTGGACGCACTAGTTGAAACGGCCCGCCTTCGTAGCGAGGGCGGGCCGTTCTGCGCGGTGTGAAGTGGTCCAGGATGTCCTTCGCGGGCATCTGGGGCCTCGGGCCTTGTTCGCATGCGCCAGTGCGCCCATCCGGACCTCGGTGCCATCCGCTCCGCGAGGGATGCCCTGTACTGGAATGGCTCGTTCGTCGTTTGCCTAGACCTAGGCGGTTTCGCCTGCTCAACTGCTGCCGGCGCCGGCGGTGCAGGCATAGCAGTGGTTTGCGAACACGATGGGGCGCGACCCCTGCCGTGCGCGCGCGAAGTCGAAGATGGTCTTCTTGCTTGCAATCTTCAGGCCAAGTGCCTGGTTGAAGTCGCAATCGTACACATCGCCCGCCCAGTCCACGCTTATCTGGTCGCGGCACATCATGCCTTCGGTGGTGGCGGGATTGAATGCATTGAACAGGCGCTTCAGATAGGCGCCGAGCTTGTCCTTGCGGTTCAGCGCCTCGGCGAATCGCCCGATGGGGTTGTTCGTTATGGCCACGAGGTTCGTGAAGTGAACGTCGAAATCGCGCGCGAGCGAGCGGTGGAACTGGCGCTCCATCGACGCCTGCGCAGGAGGCATGGTAGCGCCGGCCGGATTGAAGACAAGCGTTATGGCGTGTGTGTCGCTTTCGCCATCGCGATCGCCGAATCCCACAGCGTTCAGCAAGCGCATTGCCTCGATGCAGGCCATGAACGTGCCATCGCCGCGAATCTTGTCCACGTTGCGTGCGCTGTAGAAGGGAAGCGATGCGAACAGCGTGGCGTTCACGTCGGCGTACAGCTGCACGAAATGGGAGTATTCGGGCTGCGTCAGGATGCACAGATTCGTGCGCACGATGGGCGCGATGCCGCGTGCCTGCCATTCGCGCAGGAACCATTCCAGGTCCGGATGCATTTCGGGGGCACCGCCTGTTATGTCGACCGCTTCGAAGCCGCCGATTTCAAAGGCGTCCAAGCAGGCTTGCATGGTCTCGCGGCTCATGGCCTCGGTTCGTGCGGGGCTGCATTCCAGATGGCAATGCTTGCATGCCAGGTTGCAGCGGTATCCCACGTTCACCTGCATCGTGCTTAGGGAATCGTTCGTCAACCGATGCTCCGCGGGCACTTGTTCGATGAACGAAGGCACCTCGGCCATGGCTTCCTGCACTGTTTTTTCGGGCATGCTGTCTCTTTCCTCGGAAGATGCACGTAGGCGGTGGGTAACAGTTCGCTCTATGCAGCCCGGCGGGCCGGGGCAAGGGGGTGTGAGCGATTCTGCAGGCGCCTTTCCTGTTAAATACAAAAGCAAAGCCGAAGCCAAGCGAACACCCCCGTGCCCACGACCCGCCGGGCGGTCGAGCAAGAGGGGCGCGTGAACTGAAACATCGGTGGGGCAACGAGCTGCGTTCCCGTTACCCCATCGACCGCATTTCGCGCCCGTGGTTTCGAATGCGCGGCGGGAACGCCCACGGTTTGCCCTGCGCGCCTACAGCTCCTGATCTCGGATGATCTTCAGCGCCTGCACGCCGTGCGCCAGCGCCGCGCCGCCGCGGATGGCGTTGGTCACGTGGAAGGCCTCGGCAATCTCGTCTTCGCCGCAACCTTGCTGCAAGCACGAATTCGTGTAGGCGTCGATGCAGTAGGGGCATTGAACGGCGGCTGCAACGGCCAGCGCTATCAGCGATTTCTCGCGCGAGGTCAGCGCGCCGTCCTCGAAGACCGAGCCGTAATACGCCATGTACTTGTCCCACAGTTCGGGCGACATCGCCCCCACGCCGTCTGCGGAGAAGTCGGCCAGCCCCGCCGGATTGTAATACGTTTCCATGAAGCTCTCCTTTCGCTTGGGAAATGTGCAGTATCTATTATAGGATAATGTCTATTAAATGGGGGGCATTTACCTGCATGGCGCATTTCGCCTCGCTCACGCCCGAGCAGGCTGACGCGGTTCTAAGCCATCCTTCGATGCCCACGAAGGAGCTTGCGGCATTCTGCCAAATGAAAGGTTTCGACTGCGCCCTCCACGACCTTCGGCATACCTTTGCCGCTATGCTTATTGGCGGCGGCAACGCTCGCTTCGCTCACTACGTGCGTACCGTGGCAAGTTACTTGGGCCATTCCAGCGTTTCTATAACGCTTAGCACCTATGCGGACGTTGGCCCAGAGGCAAAGATAGCCGCAGTAGGCAAAAATCGATGCGGCGCTCGACAGCCCTTGTCCCACTCGTTGGAACGGCGCACTACCCCTAAGGCGATGTGTCGCCGCCATGCGGCTGGCATTACAATGCGGTGCCGGTGAGCAGGGCGGCCACGCGGCCGAGCAGGGGCTCGAAGGACACGCCGCGCTCTTGGAAGTGCGGCTGCTTGGTGGACACCTCGATGGCATCGCGGGTTAGGTTTCCGGCGAACCAGGCGGCTTCGTACAGGTTGCGCCCGGCCATCACGGCGGCCAGCAGGCACGAGCAGTACAGGTCGCCGGTGCCGTGCAGCATGTAGGGGATGAACTCGTTGTGCACTTCGAACGCATCGCAGTCCACGCCGCCCACGAAGTTGCGAATCTGCGTTTCACCTGCACGTTGCACGCCTTTCAGCACCACGTTCTTGGCGCCGCGTTGAAGCAGCGCCTCTATTATCTCTGCGGCTTGCGCGTCGGTGATGTCGGCGCCGGTCCATTCGCGGCCAAGGATTATGGCCGCTTCGGTCAGATTGGGGGTGAGGATGTCGGCCTCGCAGGCCAAATCTGCCATGGCTTGGCACAGCTCGGGCGTGTAGGTGGGATACACCTGGCCATGGTCGGCCATTACGGGGTCCACCACGCGCAGCGCTTGCGGGTAGGTGGCGTAGATGTCGCGGATGATGTCCACCTGTTCGGGTGCGCCGAGGAAACCCGAGTACACGGCATCGATTTCCACGCCTATGCCCTTCCAGGCGTTCAGGTAGTCGCCCAGGATGTCGGTCGTGTCGTGCATGTACCAGCCGGGGAAGGCGGTATGCGACGAGAACAACCCCGTCGGCACCGGGCATACGTCGGCGCCAGCCGCCGATAGCACGGGAATAGCCACGCCAAGCGAGCATTTGCCGTAGCCGCACAGGTCGTGCACGGCCGCGATGCGCGGAATATAGGCGCCTTCTCGCTTGTAGAGCATTGGTGTATGGGGTGCTTGGGCAACGGGCATGGCCTCATCCTTTCGTCGTATGAAGTCCCCTGAGTATAGCGCTGCAAGCCGCGTGTGGTTATCTGCGATGCTAATAGCTGGTTCACGTGTTTCCAGGAGTGTCGTCAATCATTTGCCTTCAGTCAGCCCATCGTGCAATATACGAGGGTCGGTTTGCAGAACTGCGGCTGGCCGGGCCATGGGCGGTGGCGTCGGTTTTGCACGGCATGGCTGCAGTTCGTGTGGGGGATGCTGCATTATCTTCGAGGTCGTGTATCATTTCCGGTGGCTGAACAGGTCTGACGATACTGCGAAGGTGCAATTGCGCGGCAATTGCGTTTATGGGCGATGAAAGAGGGGGCTATGGCGCAGGCGAAAGGCAAGGGACGTATCCTGGTGGGCGTTGGCATCGTGGTCGTGGTGCTGTGCGCAGCTGCTTTCGCCTTCGACCGCTACGCGCTTGCGACCACCTATGCGCGCCACGAGGAACCCAGCGTCAGCTTGCTGCCTTCCTACGAAATGTACGAGCGGGATTACCCGCGAAGCGACGTGCAATTCGAATTGAATGGGCGCGTGCTGCGTGGACATGTGTACGGCCAGGACAACGACCGCGGGCTTATAATCTTTCGCCATGGCATCTTCAGCCAACACGAGCATTACCTGCCGTTCATCACGGCCATGGCGGACAAGGGCTGGCGCGTTTTCGCCTATGACGCAATCGGTTGCGGCGACAGCGACGGAGACAGCGCGCTGGGCATGTCGCAAAGCCCGATAGACGTGGCCGCCGCCGTAGATTTCGCACGCGAAAGCGGCATGGCCGAGGGCATGCGCATCGGCCTTTGGGGGCACAGCTGGGGTGGCTACGGCGTGGCGGCAGCGTTGGCCAAGCGTCCCGACGATGTGTCGGCCTGCGTTACGATGTCGGGCTTCGACACGCCCATGAAGATCCTGGATAGCAGCGCCGCCAGCGCATACGGCCTTGCCGGCAAAGCGCAGTGGCCCTTCCTCTGGCTGAACACGGCCATCGATTTCGGCAGCGATGCCAACCTTTCGGCAAGCGATGCCATCGTGTCGTCGGGCGTGCCGACGCTCGTGTTCCATGGCACGGGGGATACCACCGTTCCCTACGAGGGCGTGAGCATCCTGCATGCGCTGCAGCAACGCGACGCGAGCCTGGCGCAAGCGCGGATAAGCCTGACCACGCTTTCCCAAGAGGGCCGTTGCGGGCACAACGATTACTTCTATGGCCCCGAGAGCCAGGCGTACCTGCAGGAGTGCGCGGCAGATTTGGAAGAGCTGCTGGCGCAAGCTGGCGAAAACCCCGACGACCCCGCTGTGCGTGCCTACCTGGAAGGCGTGGACCTGCGTCGTGCAAACACGGCCGATCCCGAAATCGTCGCCACCATCGACGCCTTCTTCGGTGAAACATTGTCCCAGAGGTAGTGTGTCAGGGGGACGTTTCTCTTGACACAGGGAGAAGCAGCCTTGAACGGCAGAGTGGAATTGCGTGTTAAGAAAAGCGCCCCTTTGACATTGCAGCGCATGAAGTATTCGCGGCAAGACTCGCAATCGGCGGCTGATGCGCTACGATAGGGCAAACAGACGAGAGGGGCATTCCATGAACCACACGTATCCCACGCAGGGCACCTGTTCGAGCCTGATAGACTTCGCCATCGAGGACGGCAAGCTGCATGACGTGCGCTTCGTCGGCGGCTGCGCGGGCAATCTGAAAGCCATCGGCAAACTGGTGGAAGGCGCCGATGCGCGCGAGACCGCCGATTTGCTGCGCGGCAATACCTGCGGACGTCGTCCCACGTCGTGCGCCGATCAGCTGGCCCGCGCCATCGACAGCGCGCTTGCATAAGCTTATCGGCATCGGGCGCTTGGACTCGCCGCGTTCCAAGCCTGTGGGAATCGATGCGCGGGGTTATGCGTCGAATGGCTGTTACGCATAGTGCAACCGACCAAGCCGTCCTTATCCCCCTAAAAAAATTCTGAAAAACATGCCGACGTTTTCCCGTGCTGAATCGTGTTAGATAGTGGAAGGCGAAAGGAAACGGGATGCGCATGCCAATCGATATAACCGCGGTGTTCAAACGGCACGTGAAGACCGTGTACCGTTTGTGCTACTCGTATTTCGGCAATGCGGCGGATGCGGAAGATGCCACGCAGGCGACGTTCATGAAGCTGGTCGCCGCGCCGCGCGAATTCAACGATGTCGAACACGAAAAGGCCTGGCTGCTTGCGTGTGCGGCGAACGTTTGCAAAGACGAGCTGAAAAGCGCGCGTCGCATGCGGGCGGGCGACATGCCCCACGACGTGCCCGATGCGGGCGCGACGGTCGAAACGAGCGACGTGCTGCAAGCCGTGCTGGACTTGCCCGAGCAGTACAAAGACTGCGTCTATCTTCACTACTACGAAGGCTATCGGGCGGCAGAGATTGCCGCCATGGTCGGCGCACCGCCTTCCACCGTTCGAAATCGCTTAAGCGATGCGCGCAAATTGCTGCGCGCCGCGCTCGGGGCGGATACGTGAAACGGTGGCCTGTCTGCAGCTTCCGGCTGCTGCGCCCGCGAAGCAGGGCGGCGAGGCGCTCCGAGCTTGCGGCGTGCGGGATGAGCGGGGGCAAGGGCAGGCGAAGGATGGACTGGCGGAATCGTGGCAAGGGACAGCGAAATTGCGGTAGAAACGCGTTCGCTGAAATCAGGTTCTACGGTGTCGAACAGGTGAAACGGAGCACATCATGCAAGACAGGATTCGCAAGGCATACGACGAGATGAACCCGACTCCCGAACAGGAGGAGCGCATGCTGGCATCGTTGCAGGAGGCGGCGGCAGCGCTGGAGGATGCGGGGAACGGGGCGCCGAGCGCATCGGCGGCGGCGCCGCAGCCGGAAACGCAGGATTCGCCAGCGACGAGCGAGGGCACCAGCGCGACGAGCGCCGATGCCGCGGGCGATGGCGCCGAAGCGGCAGTCGCCGCAACGCACGAGGCCGCCCCGCCCGCGGCGAAGCGCGTCGATGCGAAGCTGTGGAAGCGCGTGCTTCCCGTTGCGGCATGCCTGGCCATCGTGGCCGTGGGCTTCGGCGTGGTGATGGGCGTGTCGCGCGGCGGGTCGGTGTCGGAGGTTACCGTCGAGCAGGCCGTTTCGGGGCAAAGCGGGGCGGCTGCTTCCGCCAGCGCGGCCGCCCCAGCCGCCAACCGCGATGCTGAGGCCGCGGCGGCGCCCGAGGCGAAAAACGAGCTGATGGCAGACGACCTGGACGCGCAAAACTATGCGACGACCGCAGAGGCCGGCGCCGTCGAAGACACAGGTTGGATCGAGCCGCAGCCCCCCTCCAACACCGAGGAATACGCTGCCATCGACGAGAACGGCTTCGTGTCCACACGCACCCGCCCGCTTTCCACCGTATCGGCCGACGTGGACACCGCGTCGTACGCCAACGTGCGGCGCATGGTCGCGCAGGGCCAGGGCATCGAGGGCATTCCGAGCGGCGCCGTGCGCACCGAGGAAATGCTGAACTACTTCACGTACGATTACGCAGCCCCGTCGGGCGGCGACCTGTTCGGCATGCAGGCCGCTGCGGGCACGTGCCCGTGGAATCCCGACACCCAGCTGCTCGTTCTCGGGTTCGCAACGGCGCCGGAGAACAAGCCGGCCAACGCGGGGGCCAACCTGGTGTTCCTTATCGACGTGTCGGGGTCGATGAGCTCGCTCGACAAGCTGGAATTGCTGAAGGACTCCTTCGCCACCCTGCTGGAAAGCCTGGATGCGCGCGACAAGGTTTCCATCGTCACGTATTCCGGCCAGGAGCAGGTCGTGCTGGACGGTGCGGCGGGCGATGACGACGCGCGCATCCTGAAGGCCATCTACGGGCTGCAGGCTTCGGGGTCGACCAACGGCGAGGCGGGCCTGCGCATGGCATACGAGGTTGCGCAGCGCAATTTCATCGAAGGCGGCGTGAACCGCATCGTCATGGCATCCGATGGCGATTTGAATGTGGGCATGACCAGCGAATCCGATTTGTACGACTTCGTGGATGCCAAGCGCGATTCGGGCGTGTATCTAAGCGTGCTCGGGTTCGGGGCCGGCAACTACAAAGACACGAAGATGGAGGTCCTGGCCGACCACGGCAACGGTTCGTACCATTACATCGACTGCATCGACGAAGCCGAGCGCGTGCTTTCCGAGCGCCTGATGGCAAACCTCGTGCCCTTCGCCGACGACGTGAAGGTTCAGGTGGAATTCAACCCTTCGCAGGTGAAGGCGTATCGGCTGATCGGCTACGAGAACCGGGCGCTTGCCGACGAGGACTTCGCCAACGACGCAGTGGATGCGGGCGACGTTGGCCCGAGCGCGCAGTTCACGGTTGCCTACGAGCTCGTGCTGGCCGATTCCGCCTATGAAGTGCGCGAGGCTCCCGAGCTGAAATACGGGTCCGGCAACTATGCAGGGTCGGGTAGCCGCGATTGGCTGACCTGCTCGTTGCGCTACCGCGCCTTCGCCGACAACGCCGTGCACGAACAGTCCCTCGTGGTGGACGAGCGCACGCGCAGCGCATCGCCTTCCGCAGACTGGACCTTCGCGGCGGCGGTCGTGGAATTCGGCATGCTGGCCGGCCACAGCAGCTATGTGGGCAGCGCCACGATGGACACCGTCTTGTCGCTTCTCGGCGACTTGCAGCTTTCCGAAGAGCGTCAGGGCTTTCGCGACCTGGTGGAGCAAGCGCGCGACAACTCCCGGCACGTTTCCATAGACGATCCGGAGCCCACCGAGGGCACGTCATCGCGCAACGGCTTCAACCGCGATCCGCTGTAGCGATGGAATGGGGCGAACGGTTGGGGGAGCGTTCCCAAGCGTGCTTTCTTTGACGCTGAGGGGAGATGCATCCCAGCCGTTCGCTCGCTACACGCGAGCGAAGGTGACGCAGCGCACCTCGGCGGCGGATGCGGAAAGCAGCGCGTCGGCGGCGGCGCACAGCGTGGCACCGGTGGTGTACACGTCGTCTACGAGCAGCAGCCGTAGGCCGTCCGCGCTTTTGCCGGGCGCCATGCGAAAGCTCTCGCGCAGGTTGGCGATGCGCTCGGCGCTCCCCAGCTTGCGCTGGTCGCGCGTCTTGGGGCGGTCGAGCAGCGGCATGCAGGGGGTTCCCAGGTGCTGCGACAGCTCTTTGGCCAGCAGTTCGGCGTGGTCGAAACCGCGATGGCGCACGGCCCGCACGGTGGCGGGCACGAAGGCTATTGCATCGATGGGCCAGTCGGGCGCGATGGCGCGGGCCATGCAATCGGCCATGACGCCCGCAAGCCGGCGCTCTCCCTGGTCCTTGAACACGCGGGCGATGCGCCCCGTCTCGTCGGTGAAGACGGTGGAGGAAGTGCAGGCGGCATAGGGCAGCTCGTCTCGTTCGATGCGCGCCAGCGCAAGCGGGTTGCATGCGGTGCACTGCACAAACCCATAGGCGCTGCCGCACCGCGGGCAGGCGCGCCACCAGTCAAGATAGGGCAGCTGCGATCGGCAGGCGCTGCACAGAACGGCGCCGGGAATGTCGCACAGGGCGCAGCGCGTCGGCCAGAGCGTTTCCGCCACGGCCTCGGCTGCAAAGGCTCCCGCCTTGCGCGCTCTGTCCCGCCACATTCCCATGCGCAGATGGTAGCGTGCGAACCTTGCCGGGTAACCGCCCGAACCTTGCATGCGTTTCCCCGGAATCCAACAGGTAATTCCAGATGGCCGCGCCGGTCGCAGTTCGGCAGGCGGCACGCGCGGCCGATGGCGATTCCAGTGGCCGCCTAGCCAGCGAAGGGCCCGATGAAAAAGGGCCGCAGGAAACATCCTGCAGCCCCGAAACCCGGCAGTTGCATGCGGCCTGCGCCTGGCGCGGGCGGTGCTAGTCGGTTGCGCTCACGTTGCCTGCAGCGCTCGGCGCGCCCGCGATGTCTTCCGCGCTTACCGCGATGGAATGCTTGATGGGCTTCCATTCGGCCTTCTTCACCAGCGCGACTAGCGCGATGGGGATGTAGGTAAGCATGAAGAACGGGAACGTGAACATGTACGCGATCTTCTTGCCCGTGGTGGAGTGGATGGAATCCCATTCCACGAACGTGGTCAGCACGCCCAGCATGAACATGAACACGACGTAGCTGAACAGGCAGAAGGAAATGGACGATAGCGAAGACGCCACCATGGTGCCCGTAGACATGGCGCCCGTCAGGCCCAGCACAAGGATTACCGCGTTGAACACGACCGAGATAACCGTAAGCAGCATGGCCGGCGAAATGGTCATCAGCATGTCGTAGCAGGCGAACCGGTGGCCCTTCTTCTGCGTGAAGATGCCCTTCACCAGTTTGCCGGCGTAGTTGCCGAACACCTGGTAGAAGCCCTTGGCCCAGCGGAAGCGCTGGTTCCAGGAATCGCGGAAGGTGATGGGCTGCTCGTCGTACAGCACGGCGGTGGGGCAGTAGGAGATGCGCACGCCGTCGATGATGCTGCTGGTGGAAAACTCGATGTCCTCGGTAAGCAGGTGCCACTTCCAGCCGCCCACCTTGTCGATGATTTCGGCCGAGATGAAAAAGCCCGTGCCCGAAATGGCGCAGCTCGTGTTCAGGTTCAGGCGTGCCTGCGAAAGGAACTTGGCCTCGCGGATGAACCAGGTGGCATAGCCCGCCGAAATCCAGTTGCTTCCATAGTTCTTGGAGTTGCGATAGCTCGTGGATGCCTGCGCGCCGTTGTCGAAGGTCTTGTTCATTTCGCGGAAGTAGTTAACGTCCAGCACGTTGTCGGCGTCGAACACGAAATAAGCCTCGTAGCCGCGGTCGGCATAGCGTTCGCGGATGATCTTTATGCAGAAGTCCAGCGCATAGCCCTTGCCGATAAGCTGGTCGTTGAAGCGGCGAAACACGATGGCGCCCGCTTCCTCGGCAATCTCGGCCGTGTTGTCGGTGCAGTTGTCGGCCAC
>DMNP01000049.1 GCA_003452695.1 Eggerthellaceae bacterium | reverse complement strand
CGACAACAACGCCGAGGTGCTGTTCGGACATGTTATAGATTCGTCGAAGTTCGCAACGCACGGGCTTGGCGATGCCGAAGTGGCCGAGACGAACAAACAGGGAATCCAAAACGCCCTGGCACGCTACCTGAACCGCGCGGCCCAGGACGACTGCGTCCCTTCCGTGGACATCCAGGTTCGCGTGGGGCCGATTGGCGACACGCTGATAAACGACCTTATCAAGCCGTTCAACCCCGAACTGGTCATCTGCGGTGTGCGCGGCCTTTCGTCGCTGAAATACGCCTTCGTGGGAAGCGTTTCCACGCACCTTATCCACAACGCCGACTGCGACGTGCTCGTGGTTCGCGCCGACGCCATCGAAGACGTGGACATGAACGAATACTACGCGCTGGGCATCGAGCAACAGGACTAGGCACAAAGCCCGACGCGCGACGGCACGGCACTTATCGGCCGAGCTTGCGCAAAGGGCGACATCGACAGAGCGCGCAACTGAAAAGCGCCCGCTCGCCGTAACGCGAGCGGGCGCTGCTGCATGGAATGCTCTTCCAGCCTGCCTTCTTCCCAATGCCCTACGGCAGGATGAACGCAAGCACGGTGGACTGCAGGCCCACGAGCACGCAGGTGCCGATGAGGAAGGCGATGGACCACGGCAGGACCTGCTTCATGATGTCGGCTTCGCGGACCTGGGTGGCCACGGCGGCGATGGCCAGCGACTGCGGGCTGATCATCTTGCCGACGACGCCGCCCATGGTGTTGGCGGCAAGGAACAGGTCGGGCGTTACGTCCTGAAGCGCCGGGTTGCCCATGGCCGCCGAATACTGCAAGCCGGCGAAAAGGGCGTTCGCGCTCGTGTCGGAGCCGGTTACCGCCGTGCCCACCCAGCCGAGCGTGGGCGATATGACCGGGAAGGCGGGGCCGGAGCCCGATAGGAAATCGCCGATGGAAATGGTCTGGCCGCTGAAGTTCATCACATAGGCCAGCGACAGCACGAGCACGATGGTCAGCGCCGAGAAGCGCATCTTGTAGAACGTGGAGCCGATGGCCTTTATGGCGGCGCCCATGGTCATCTTGTAGCGTCCGTTCTCGGTGCTCATCGAATACACCAGCGCCGTGATCAATCCGGCCACGAGAAGCATCGTGCCCGGAGTGGAGAGCAGGTTCAGGTTGAAGGTGGTTCCCGGATCCTTGCCCGCCGCGCTCAGGACGGCCCCGCCGGAGATGGCCGGCCAGGCAATCTTGATGTCGGTCTGCGACAGGATGTCGGGGATGCCCAGCTTGCACACGCCGAACACGACGACCACGATGATGTAGGGCACGAGCGCCATGAAGGTGCGCTTGCCGTTCAGGTCCGATTTCGCAGATTCGGCCATCGGGGGCAGCCCGAAGCGCTCGCGCACGCCGTCCACGCCCTTGGGCTTCCAGAAGCGCATGAAGATGACGATGGCCGCCATGCCCACGAGAGAAGCGATGACGTCGGTCAGCTCGTAGGCGAAATGATTCGAGCACCACCACTGCGTGATGGCAAAGGAAATGCCCACGACGAGCGCGGGAATCCAGCAATCCTTGGCGCCCTGTTTCCCATCCAGGATTATGACGAGGATGAACGGCACGAACATGGCGAAGAGGGGCGCCTGGTAGCCGACGATCGCGGCAACGTGCCTTGCCGTTTCGGCCGCCACGGCCGCATCGCCGCCCGCGACCATCGCGCCCGCCGTGGTGATGGGCGTGGCGACGGCGCCGTATGCAACGGGCGCCGTATTGGCCAGCAGCACGGCAAGCGCCGCTCGTTTCGGCTTCACGCCGAGCGCCATTATCATGGTGGCCGTTACCGCAATGGGCGCGCCGAAGCCGGCAAGCGCCTCGAGCAAGCCGCCGAAGCAGAAGGCTATCATCATGGCCTGGATGCGGATATCTCCGCCGCCGACCTGGTCGAAGAACTTCCTCAGGTCCTCCGAGCGTCCGGAAACCACCGTTACCTCGTAGAACCACACGGCCATGCAGATGATGAACACGATGGGGAAGGCGCCGAACGCGGCACCCTGCGTGGCGGACACGAGCGCCAAGCCGGCCGGCATCCTAAAGCCGATCACGGCCACTATCACGGCCGCCGCCAGCGCGACGACGGCGGATACGTGGGCCTTGGCCTTCACGCCGAGCAGCATGATGAAGAAGGTGAGCAACGGTATGCAGGCCACCAGGGCCGATAGGCCGAGGTTGCCCGCAACCGGGTCCAAGAGCGCTTGGAACATGATTTATCCCCTTTGCAACGCAATCCCTGTGGAACGCCCGCCCCTGTGCGCCTGCGGCGCCGGGCTTGGCACCCCAATTCCGACCCATCTATTATAGATATCGTAATCGATTGGCAAAGCACGTAGCCGTTAAGCGGTTTGCATGCTAGGGCAAGCGTGTCTCGGTTCACGGTCCTCGCGCTCGGCTGTCAGAGCTGCGCAGGGCGAACTGCAACAAGCGCGTTGCTTTCAGCCTCCGGGCCGACTGGCGGGCGAAGATGGGCGGGGTGGCCTGGCTACTCCCCCGCTGCTGGTCTAGCGCACTTGGATCGAATCGAGTATCCCCTCGTATACGGGATGGTTGTCGCGCGCCACGGCCAGACGCGTGTAGTAGTACAGCGTGTAGCAACGCGTGCCGCGCTTGAACACCAGCACCTCGCCTTCGTGGGCGACGCCCTCGACTTCGTACGCGCAGCGAAAGCCCTGCGCCGACGCGCTGGCTCCGGAAACGTCGCGCGAGAAGAAACCCGAGCAGCGGTAGCCGTTGCCGCGGTAGCGTCTGGCGAAAGTTTCTTCGACTTGCCTTGCAAGCGATTTCTCGCTTACGAGCCTGGTGAGGAGCTTGCTCGAATCTTTCCACGTGACGCATGCCAGCATGTGCCGCACGCTGTCGCGGGCGCCCCACATGCTGGCGTACTCGTAACCCATGAGCGCTTCCAGCTCGTCGTGCGGCAGCGGCGCGAAGCCGTCGGGCAGTTCTGCCGCGAGCCATTTGCCGTCAATTTGGGAAAGTGCCATAAATGGTTCTCTGTTAGTGTTGCGTTGCGGGCTTTTCGAAACGTTCTCGTTGCGCTTGGCAAGCATTATCGCGCATGTTGCGCCTATGTTGTTCGCCGCCGCAAAGGGAAGGAGCCCGCGGTTGCGGGCTCCTCGGGGTTCGAGTTCGTCTTGCCAGGCGCGTTTGGCCTTGGCGCGGTTGTACTTGGAATCGCCGTGCGCGCCGTGGCCGCATGCGTAGCCGTTGTATTTCGGCATGTGGTCGAGCGTGTTCTCGACTGCCGACCTGCGCCAGACGGCGCCCGACTTCGGAGCTTTCTTCTTTCTGGGCATGCCCTTCACCTCCTCTCGGGCGGTTCGTTGCTTGCGTCGGAAACTGATTGCGAGCCTGGATCGCCGCTGCAATACTGAGTCGCCGCTGCAATATTGGCTCGCCGCTGCAATTAT
>DMNP01000161.1 GCA_003452695.1 Eggerthellaceae bacterium | reverse complement strand
AAGATGTACGTGGTGCGCCCGCAGTTCTTCATACCCATCATATCGCTGCTGCGCAACGCGGCGCTGGGATCGCTGCAGTACAAGCGCGAGCTGGCCCTCGTGCGCCAGCAGGATCTGGACATCACGAACTTCGAGCACGACCTGGATGTGTTCAAGCAGGGCTTCTTCAAGAATTTCGGCGATGCCAGCCTGCGCTTCGATGAAGCCGTGAAGGCCATCGACAAGGCCATCTCCGACCTGCAGAAAGCAAAAGACAAGCTGCTGGTTTCGGAAAAGCACCTGAATGCGGCCAACAACAAGCTGGAGGGTCTGAGCGTGAAGAAGCTTACGCGCAAGAATCCAACGATGAAGGCGAAGTTCGATGCCTTGAAGGACGAGGAATAGCTGGCGGGATGGCCGGGGTGCCTGGCTGCGGCGCTGCCGGCCAGGTTGATGCTGCGGGGGTCGCGCTGAAACGCCGACCCGGCTTGCACGATGGGAGAGACGCAATGGGCATGGCTGAATACGACGTGGTGCTGCTGGCCTCGTTCGCGCAGGTGGAAGAATGGCGCAAGCGGCATGCGCAGGAGCGCTCGCGCGGTTTGTTCGCGCAGACGGTTACCACCTTCAACGCATGGATGATGGATTTGTGGGAGCTGCACGGCGACGGGCGCGCCGTCGTGGATCCCTTGCAGCGCCAGACCGTCATGCAGGCGGCGTTCGAGCGCTTGGCCTGCGAGCATGCGCCGGATGACCTGGCTGCGCAAGGCGCAGATGGGGCTGTGGGCATGCAGGTTGCAAGCATGCATGCGGCAGACGGTGCCGATGCCGGCCGCTGTGCCGGCAACCGCAACGGCGAGGACGGGGTTGTGTCGCTTGCGCTCTCCCCGGGCGTGATGAAGCTGTCGGCGCGCTGCGCAAGGGACGCCGCGGGCGTTCCCGCTTTCGAGCGCGCTGTGGACCTCGCTTGCGCCGGAAACGTACCGACCGAGTTGTCGGTGCGCGAGGCGCTTCTGCTGAAGGGCGTCGGCGCGTACCGCGATATGCTGCAAGGAGCGGGGCTGATTGAGCTCGGGCACGTGGTTGCCTATCTCGCCCGGCACGAGCGGGAGGTTTTCGCCCGACCGCTGCGCGTTCTCGTGAACACGGGGGCGCCCTGCGATTGGCACATGGAGCATCTGTTCGAATCGTGCTCGAACCTGTCGGTGGACGTGCAGGTGGCGCAGGGCGCCGTTGGCCGCATCTCCCACGGCGTGGCCCTGCGATTCGGCTTCCCGTCGGGCCGCTACGCCCAGGCCGCCCTGGTGGCGCAGCATGTGCGCGCGCTGCTCGGCGGCGAGCGGCGGGAAGGTGCAGGCACTGCCCCGACGGTCGTCGTTGCCGCCAAGGACCCGCTTTCGCTGTACAAGCAGATGGAACCGGAGCTTGCCGGGGCAGGCGTGCAGGTGTGCGTGCAGGCGCAGGTGCCCTTCTCTTCGACCGATTTCGGGCGTCAGCTGCTATCGCTTTGCCGCGTGCTCCAAGATGAAGGGGATGCCTGGTCGAAGGCCGACCTGGCCGATGCGCTGCTGCCTCCGTTTTCGGGCATGAGCAGGAGGCAAGGGTTGCAGGCGGATCGGGGGCTGCGGGCCGACCGTCTGGTTGCGCGCGAAGCGGCCCTGGCGTCGCTGCGGATTGCGTCGGATACGTTCTCGCAATTGGAGGAAATAGCCCAGGACCCGGAAGCGGACATCCTGCTCGGCGTGTTCGAACAGATTGCCTTCGGCGCGCCGGGCCGTTCGCAGGCGTGGCGCATGGAGCAGCTTGCAGCGGCATCCGCCGTGCGTTCCTGCACTGCGGCTGCACGGCTCGTGGGGGCGGGTATGGCGCCGTGCGTGCAGGCGCTGCGCGACGCAGCGGTCGTCGTGTCGTACGAATGCGTTGCCGAAACGCCGCAAGATGCGGGTCGCGTGGTGGTCACAACGCAGGCAGCCGCCGCGCAGATGGGCCTCGGTTCGTGCGATTGTCTCGTGCTCTGCGACCTGACGTCGGAGGACTATCCCGTTGCGGACAAGGACGATGCTGCGGCCACGCTGTTCGGGAAGCTGGGCCTTGCTGCGAACGAATCGGCGCTTTCCCGTGCCCGGTGCACCTTCGCAATGCTGATGAAGCTTTCCCGAGGCGAGCTGCTGTGCGTGCGCCCTCTGAACGACTGGGATGGAAATCCAACCTATCCGGCGGCCATGCTGCAAGAGCTTATCGATTCCTACCGCGCCGACCCCACGGCCGACGACGACGTGGACGATGTGTTCGGTCTGCCCGATGCCTTGCGCGCAGGATTGCTGGAGCGGGGCGAAGAGCTGCTGTTCGCCAACGCGTCTGCGGCGTCGGCCGAAGCCGTGCAGCAGCGTGCCTGCGAAGTGCCGCGTCGCCCTATAGGGCAGGTAGCGCCGGATCGCATGTCGGCGGTTGCGGTGGAGCGCCGTGCAGACGATGGGCGGGCCATTGGATTCAGCCCTTCGCCGTCGCAGGTGGAGGCATATCTGGACTGCCCTCACAAGTGGTTCGCGCAGAGTCGGGTGAAACTGGAGGATCTGGACGAGGGCTTCGGTGCGCTCGAGCGCGGGTCGTACGCCCATGCTGTGCTGCAGGAATTCTACTGCGCATTCCAGGCGCTCGGTTTCGCAAAAGTGGCGCCTGACAACTTGGACGAGGCACGCAGGGTAATGCGGTCGATAGCGGAATCCGTGGCGCGGGAGCAGTTCGATTTGGAGCCGGGCAGCGGGCGCTATGTGCCCACAAGCCAAATGGAGCAGCGCGAGCGCGAAGCGTGTGCCAAGGCGTTGGTGGGCTATCTTGATTTCGAGGCGCGTTTCCTGCCGGGCTTCCATCCGGCCTATCTGGAATATCGCATAGACCCCGAACGTGGCGTGCAGTATGCGGGCCACCCCTTCATCGGAACTGTCGACCGCATCGATGTGGACGACCGCGGCAATGCGGTGGTCATCGACTACAAGGGGTCGGTTGGCTATGCGCACGAGATTGCCGGGAAAAGCGCGCAGCTGCCCGGCAAGGTGCAGGCGCGCATGTATGCACGCGCGGTGGAACGCGCGCTCGGATTGAACGTGGTGGGTGCGTTCTATGTTAGCTACGGGGAGAAACATGCAGCTGCGGGCGCCTTCGACAGTCGCTCGATCGAGGCTGCGCACCTGCCGAACATGAAGGTGGAGCGAAGCTGCTGCGCCGCCGAGGATCCCTGGGGTGCGATCGACGTGGAAGACTTTGCCAGCCTTACCTTTGCCACGATGCTCGATAGGACAGAACAGCTGGTTGCCGCGGCCATGCAGGCCATGGCTGCGGGGAAAGTGGATGCCAGCCCGTCAAGCTCCGATTCGTGCGCGTACTGCCCCGTGACCGCCTGCCCGAAACGAGGTGCATAGACTATGGCGCTGAAGCCCGGACAAGAGAAATGCATACGCACGCTCGACCGTTCCATCGTGGTGGCAGCGGGGGCTGGGTCGGGCAAGACCTTCACGCTGACCAAGCGCATCGTACACGCCATACAGAGCGGCGCGGTGGATGGCATCCATCGCGTGTGCGCCATTACGTTCACGAACAAGGCGGCCGGCGAGCTGAAGTCGCGCATAAAGGCCGAGCTGCGTTCCTGCGGCCTGTCAGACCAGGCCTTGCAGGTGGATGAGGCCTGGGTTTCCACCATTCATGGCATGTGCGCGCGCATCCTGCGCTCGCATGCGGTGGAGCTTGACATCGATCCCGCCTTCGCGATGGCCGATGCGGAAAAGGCAGGCGTGCTGCGTGAGCGCGCCATCGATGCGGTGCTCTCCCGTGCGCGAAGCGGGCAGGGCGCATGGGCCGACCCCGTACGCCGGGCTGCCGTGGATGCGCTGTTCGTGGAGTACCCCGCGCGCACGTACGGCCCGCGCGGGAATTCCGTCGAATCCATGATGGGCTCCCTCATGGAAATTGCCGGGGCCAGCCCGCGTGGTTTCGAGGGCTTCGTCGTCGAGCAGTACCCGGTGAATCCTGCCGCGCTCGTCCAGATGGTCCTGGATGCCTTCGAGGGCCTTGCCGGCATGGCATCCGCACAGCGACCCAACGAGGCGCGCGAGGCCTGGGCCGCCACCGTGCTGCAGCAGGTGCCCACGGTTCGCGACGAAATGGCTGCAGGCAAGGCGGGCGACGTGGCCTGGGCGCTCGGAGCGCTCGATCGCCTGCCTTTGCCCAAACGGGTCGGCACGGCGGATTTCAAGGAGCAGGTGTCGCTGGCAATCGAGCAGTACCGCATGTGCGTGATGGAGCTGCGGCTGTCGGGTGCGGCGCCCCATCTGCGCACGCTGGTGGATCTGGCACGCGAGGCGGCCCGCCAGTTCGCGGCCGCCAAGCGCGCAGAAGGGGTGCTGGACAACAACGACCTGCTCGTGCTGGCTTCGCGGGCAATCGAGGAGCATCCCGAGATAGCAGCCCAATACACCGACCGTTTCCAGCTGGTCATGGTGGACGAGTTCCAGGACACCGACCAGATGCAGGTGGACATGATAAAGAAACTGGCGGGTCCGGGCGCATGCCGGTTGTGCACGGTGGGCGATGCGCAGCAGTCCATCTACCGCTTCCGCGGGGCGGATGTTGCGGTGTACCGCCGGCATCTGCGGGAGGTGCGCGCAGGCAATCCGGAAGACGTTATCATGCTGCCGGACAACTTCCGCAGTCATGCCGATGTGCTGGCGCTGGTCGATCGCGTGTTCGAGCAGCCCGACATGTTCGGCGGCGAGTTCATGTCGCTGGCTCCCGGGCGCGACGAAGCGCGCGTGAAACGTCCCCTTGCGGCAGGGGTTCCCCGCGTGCAGGTGCAGCTGACCAGCAACTCGTATCGGGGTGCTACGTCCGAACAGGTGCGCCACGTTGCCGCCGAGCGCATCGCCGATGCCTTTGCGGACCTGCGCGAACGCGGGCATTCCGCAGGTGAGATGGCGGTGCTGCTGGGTTCTATGACCTATGCCGACGTGTATGCGCGAGCCTTGCGCGAGAGAGGCCTGGCGTGCGTTATTGCCGGGGGGTCGGTGTTCTCGCGCAC
Organism: Eggerthellaceae bacterium; assembly: GCA_003452695.1. GTDB lineage: Bacteria > Actinomycetota > Coriobacteriia > Coriobacteriales > Eggerthellaceae > UBA9715. The sequence continues at coordinate 878 of DMNP01000161.1, read as the reverse complement.
GCCCGAGGCGCTGGCTGTTCGGGATTTCGTGCGCGCCCTGGCAAACCCCTACCGCACGAGTGCTCTGTACAACGTGTTGGCCGGGCCCCTCTTCGAGCTGTGCGCGGACGATTTCGTGCAGCTTTGCACCTGCGTGGACGAGGTTGACGGCAAGCCGCGCAAGCGCAACCTGGCAGCGGGCCTGCGCGGATGCGCTGCCATGGCGCGCGCCGAGGGGGCGCCGGAGACCTGGTCGGCTCAGCTTGCCTTGGCCGTGCGCGTTATGGGCGATGCGCTTTCTGCAGCGGGCCGTTCCACGGTCGCGCGCATCGCTATGCGCGCCGTGGTGGATTCGGGCTGGCTTTCCCGTCTGCAGGGTGAAGGCGCAGAGGGGCTTGCCCGGGCGGCCAACGCGTTGAAGGCCATCCGTATGGTCGAGTCCATAGAATCGTCCGGCGCTGCAGGCCCCTCGCGTGTAATGCAGGTGTTCGAGGTGCTGTTGGAGCAATCGAATGAGGCGCCGGGGGCCCTTTCGGCGACGGGCGGCGATTTCGTGCGCATCATGACCGTGCACGCATCCAAGGGCTTGGAGTTTCCCATTGTGGCGGTGGGCGAGTTCAAGGACGGGGCGGGACGCGCATCGCGTCTGCTGTCGTGCGAGCATGCGGGGCGCGTGTATTTATCGCTGGACCTGCAGAACACGGTCACCTCGCTCGACGGTGCGGCCAACCTGAAGGACCTTCCTGGGCTGTATGGCGCCATGGTGGGCGAGCTTTCGGATGAAGACGAGCTGCTTGCCCAGGTGGAGCGGGCGGAAGGTGCGTTGGAGCGCCGTGCGGCGCTGTACGAATACGAGCGCGTGGGCGATGTGGAGGAATCGAAGCGCTTGCTGTACGTGG
>DMNP01000400.1:239-2923 GCA_003452695.1 Eggerthellaceae bacterium | reverse complement strand
GCTCGGGGTTGTTGTCGAGCACGGCCGTGGTGACGACCACCACGTCGGGCGATTCGCCGCCATAGGCCCCGGGAATGTTGTCGGGCGAATGCTGGCCGATGAACACCGAAACGCCCGCTTCCTTCAGCTGCCGGGTGTAGCGGCTCTCTTTCATGTCCGATCCGCTGACCCGCATGCCCTGGTCGTGCGCCACGCGCGCGATGCCGCTCATGCCCACGCCGCCGATGCCGATGAAATGAACCGACTGTATGTTGTTGCCGTCCATGCTCTTCCTTTGGTCGATTTCGAACGCACCTGATTATAGTGGGCTGCGCGCGCCCTGCGGCAAATAGGCACAGAGAAAGCGAATGAATGATGGGGGACGTACCCTGCATATGCGAGGTACGTCCCCCATCTTCCGTTATGCGCGATGAAGCGGTGCTTACTTCGCGTAGACCAGCTGCATGTCGACGCCCGTCGCGGCAGACAGGTCGATGAGCAGCTCGCCGTTCAGCATCTTCGCGGAGGTGTTCATGCCGCCCTCGCTGATGGTGGCGCCTTCGGGACCGACCGTCCAGGTAACCGCAGAGCCGGACATCGTGCCCTTGCCGCCCTCTTCCAGCACGAGCGACGTGTCGGTGCCACTTTCGCCGGCTATGGCGGCCAGGCTGGAAATATCGCCGTACATCGTGATGCCCATCATGTTCATGCCGGAAAGCTTCCACGAGCCCAACAGGTCGGATTCGCTCGTTATGGGCTGTGCGGCCTCGGCGGATATCTCGGGCATGCCGGAAAGCTTGCCATCGGCGGTGAACAGGGCGGTAAGCGTCATGGATTGCTCGGTAATCTCCATGGCAAGCGCTTCGACATCGGCGCGGTAGGCAACCTTCACGCCCTCGGCTGACTGCAGGGCGCTGTCCACTTGTCCGCTTGCCGCGGCGGCGGCATCGGCGCCTGCGCTGGCGGCAGCGGCCTCGGCGCTTGCATTTGCATCGGCGCTTGCGCTTGCGCTTGCGGCGTCGGCGCTTGCGCTTGCAGCACTCGCGGAAGTTTCGGGTTCAGTGCCCTTCAACGTGATGGCGTCGTCGCCCGAAGCTTCCCAGGCAACGTTCACGGCCTGGCCGTTGTAGCTGAAGGTGCCCGTGCCGTCGGCAGCGATGGTCAGGCCCATCGTCATGCTGGTGCCGATCAGCTGGCTGAAATCGCCTGCAACCGTAATACCCTGCGTCTCGGCGCCCGCAAGCTTCCATTCGCCCACGAACTTGTCCGTTGCGCTGGCGGCAGACGAGCTGGCCGACGCACTGGCAGACGCAGAACCGCCCTGCGACCCGCATGCCGCAAGAGCACCGCAGGACATGCACAGCATGGCAGCGCACAATAGCGCCAGTAGTTTCCTCTTCATCTGCGTTCCTTTCTCCCATCCTTCCCTCTGCACCGGCATCCACGCCGGCGCCCTCGCGCGAAAGCATACCATGTCGAACGCCCCCGACATGCGTGGCAGTCCAATTTGAGCCAAAGGGCATGAACGGCTGGTTAGAATCGCACACCCCCCGCGCTCGACCGCCCGGGCTGTGCAAAGTAAGCTGTAGCAGCGACTGCGATGCCTTTCGCGGCCGGGCCGGCGGCACAAGCTGCAATTAAAGGATTTCTTTGACGATACTTATTTGAACTGGATTTATAACCGCACACCAGTTCATGCGAACCGCTCGCCTGCCATAAACGTTCCCGCTTTCCCTAGCGCTTCAGGAAATTGCGCACCGCAAAGACGACGTTCAGCACGGCTATGGCGGCGAAGATGGCGAGAAGGCCCGTGTCGCCGCCGCCTTGGTACGTCTGGATTGCCAGCGAGGTGAATATGATGGCACCGCTCAGCCAGAGCAGGCCGTTCATGCGATTCAGATAGCGCTCGCGCTTCTGCGCCACCACGTTGCCGGCCAAGGCCGCCTTCGCCTCTTCGGCCTTGCGCTCGTCGTAGCGGCGCCAGTAATCGGCACCTTTTGCCTCGCGCTGGCGCACGTGCTCGTCGACAAGCGCCTCGTAGCAACGCGCGACCGTGCGCGCAACATCGACAAGCGATGCGTCCTCGCACGCCAGCCCGTAGTATTCGGCGATGCCCGGCAGCGAAGCCGCGACCGCGGGCTGGCCCGGACGGTCCTGCGAACTGTGCGACGCCAGGAACCGCTCGACCAAATCGAAGCTCTCATGGGAGGGCAGCGTGACCCAGCTCTGCTCGATCATGGCCTCTGCAAACGGCACATGGGCCGCGACGACGATGGAGGCGTTTTCGACCAGCTGGGATATCTCCTCTTCGAACTGGTACAACTCGGGTGCATCGGCCACATCGGCAGGGGAAATGCCACCGCTCGCATCGCCCGCCGGCCATTCTTCGACGTTCTGGGGGTGCACGCGCCGACAGAACAGCTCGTGCCCCTGCAGGTCCACAATGGCAAGCTCCACCACTTCGTCGGCTGCAACATCGTAGCCCGTGGACCGAACGGCCACGGCCAGGACGCCTTCGCGGGGAAGCTTGCTTCCCTCGAGCAGCGCCTCGTCGGAAGCAGCCAGAAACCCGTATTCCATATGCCCTGTCCCCCGAAAAAGAAAAAGCCGGCAGCGCCGACTTCGAATGCGATATGCGACATTGATGATTAAGTGGTGGACCGGCGGGGACTCGAACCCCGGACCTTGGGATTAAGAGTCCCCTG
>DMNP01000400.1:0-179 GCA_003452695.1 Eggerthellaceae bacterium | reverse complement strand
GCTCTACCAACTAAGCTACCGGTCCTCTTAACCATCATGTCAAACGCGTCCGCTCGAACGCGCCGAATCATCTTATGCGAAGGCTCTTTCATTTGCAAGCGAAAACTTTTCGCCCTTCACATAATTTCGCATTCTCGCGAACGGTTGCGCGCTGGGGTGGGTGAAGGGACTTGAACCCT
>DMNP01000222.1 GCA_003452695.1 Eggerthellaceae bacterium | reverse complement strand
CGTTCTATGCCGAGATGGGCGGCGAAGTTGGCGACACGGGCACGATAACCACGCCCGACGCCTGGGCCGAGGTCTTCGACACGAAGGCGCCTGAAAAGGGCCTGACCTGCCATTACGTGAAGGTGAAAAACGGGCGCATCGTCGAAGGCGAAGGGGTGCTGGCCACGGTGGACGCCGAGCGCCGGTCGCGCATAACGCGAAACCACACCGGCACGCATATCCTGCATGCAGCACTGCGCGCCGTGCTGGGCGAGCACGTGAACCAGGCCGGTTCGTACGTGGGGCCGGACCGTCTGCGCTTCGACTTCACGCACTTCCAAGGCCTGACACGCGACGAGATTCACGAAATCGAGCAGCTTGCCAACGACGAGATTATGAAGGCGACGCCCCTGCATATCTACGAGACATCGCTTGACGAAGCGCGTGCCTCGGGCGTGACCGCCCTGTTCGGCGAAAAGTACGACGAACACGTGCGCGTGGTGGAGGCTGGCGATTTCTCGCGCGAGCTGTGCGGTGGCTGCCACGTGAAGAACACGGCAGAAATCGGCTTCCTGAAGATAACGTCCGAAGGCTCGGTGGGGGCGAACGTGCGCCGCATCGAAGCGGTGACCAGCTACGAGGCCCTGGCCTATATGAACCGTTTCGAAGGCGAGCTTCGCCGCGCCGCAGAAGGCCTGCGCGTGCCGCTGTTCGACGTAGCGGAGCGCTCGGCTGCAAACCTGCAGCAGATAAAGGACATGGAACGTCGCAGCAAGCAGGTGCGCACTGCGCTGGAAGACGACACGATTGTCGAGATGATGAAGGAAGCCACGCTGGATGTGGGCTATCCGCTGCTGGTGTCGCGCCGAGATGGACTGGACACGGCAAGCCTGCGTGGATACTGGGATACCGTGCGCAACCGCATGGGCAAGCCCGGAGCTGCGGTTATCGGCACGGTGAACGAAGGCAAGCCCGTGATCATGGCCGCAGGCACCGACCAGGCCGTTGCGGCGGGCTTCGATGCCGGCAAGGTGATAAAGGCCATTGCATCGCACATCCAGGGCGGTGGCGGCGGCAAGCCCACCATGGCGCAGGCCGGCGGCAAGAACGCCGACGGACTGGATGCCGCGCTGCAAGCCGCACGCGATTTCCTGGCCAAGTAAGTGCCCCTTGCAGGGCACTGCGCACAAGGGCGCCTGCCGCTGGCTTCCGGCCGAGCGGGAGGCGCCCTTGCTTTGCCGTTGGAGACAGGCAGGCCGCCGGCATAATCCGATGCAACGGCGATTCGGGCTGCGGCGTTCCGCCTGCTGCAGGCAGCACTTATTTCTTGTGCAAGGGGCGATGCGAATCGTCGTCCGAGTCCTGCGAGTCCTGCGAATCCTGCGAGTCAGGCATGCCCACGCGGGGAATCTTGCCAGACAGTTCGGACAAGTCGGGCAATGCGGGAAAACGCCCCGTCGATCCCGGCGGTTGCACGGCAATGGGGGCCGTGGCGTCGGCCACGGGGTCGAATTCCTCGCCTTCGACAGCGGCGCCGCGGAAGAACACGCCGTCCTCGGAAACGATCCTGCGGCCCGTGCGCTTCTCGAAATAGTACACGAACAGCGATTTCACAATGGCGACCAGCGGAATGGACAGCAACGCGCCCACGAGCGCGCCCACGAGACCGCTCATCGCAGTGCCCACACCCGAGCCGGCCATTAACGCGATGAACGTGAGCGCCGGATGGATGTCCACCGATTCGCCCATAAGCTTGGGCGACACGAAGGTGTAGACCACCTGCTGGATAACGATCGTGCCAATAAGGGAAACGATGCCCACAACGGGGCTGGTCAGCAAGCTGGCCACGAAGGCAATCGCACCGCCCAGCCAAGGGCCGACGATGGGGATGATGTTCAGCAGGCCCGTAATGACCGCGATGGCCGCCGGACTGGGCACGCCCAAGATTGCGAACATGATGCCGCAGGCCACGCCGATAATGGCGCACTGAATTAGCGTCGCCTTCAGGTAGCCGCCCATCACGCGCGTAATGGTAAGGTGCACCATCTGCGCATCCTGCTGGTAGTCGGGATGGATAAGCCGCGTTACCTCGCGTCCGAGCCGCGGCAAGTCTACCAACATCCAGAACGCGATGACCAGCGCGAAGCCGATGCACATCAGGATGTTTGCCAGCGATGCGCCCGCCGCCACCATGCCCGTGGCTGTGGTCGAAGCGAAATTCTGCACGAACACGCCTATCTGCGACGTGGCCGTGGACACCCATTCGCGCATGCTGTCGTTCTGCAGCAGTTCGGCATACTGCTCGTACACGCTGTTTGCCCAGTTTTCGAACGCCTCTATGTAGGTCGGCAAGCTTAAGGCCAGGTCTTCGAACTGCGCGTTGATGCCGAAAAACGGCGAGAACACGATGAACAGCAGCAGGCCGAGCACTGCAATGAGCAGCACATATGCCAGCACCGTGCCGACCGTGCGGTTAACGCCCTTCGAATCCAGCCAGTTCACGGGGCCGCGCAATATGAAGACGAACACGGTCGTCCACACAACGATGCCGACCGCGTTCGACATGACGCCCGCAAGATGCAGCACAACGGCTGCAAGCAGGATAACGCCTACCCAGGTCCAGACAACCGTAAGGCGATGGCGCGCCTTCTTGACCGAGCGCGGTTCGGCGTGCTCGACGTCGGAAGAATCGCTACTCGGCATCGGTCTTCTCGTCAAAGAAATGGCTCTCGGCTATGGCCTGGCGATCGATGACCGGCTCTTCGGTGAAGGGAACCCGCTCGTCTTCGGGGATGTCGCTGATGTCGGGCGCAACCGGCGTGATGGGCGCAGTGACGTCGGCGGCGGCAGGTTCGGGCTTGGACTCGGGTTCGGACTCGGAGGTCGGCTCGGGTTGCGCAGCTTCGGCGGCTTTCTCGGTTGTTGCGGCAGCCGCAGCCACAGCTGCCCCAGCTGCCTTGGCATCCTTCTTCTCGGCGGCTTTGTAATCCTCGAGCGCCTTGGCGGCCACCGCAGCGCGCTGGTCGGCAAGCTTGGCGGACACGTCGCTCGTCTTTTTCCTGCCGAAGCTCGAGCGCACGCGCTCCGCAACGCTCGTGGCGGCCTTCACCGGCGCGTTTGTGATGGTGTCGACCGCATTGGTGGCCGAAGCCGCGGAATCGGTTATCTGCGCCACATCTTCCAGAATCTCGTCTACGCGCATCATTTCCAGGTTCACGGCATCCAGCGTAAGCTGCACGCGCTCCATCATCGGGTCGATACGCTCCATGGCCGGCGTCAGGCTGTCCGTCATGGCCTTGGCGTTTTCAAGCATCGGATCGATTTGCACCTTTGCGTCCGACACTATGCCACGCGTTACCTTCACGATCTTCACGAGCTCGACGATGAGGAAAACGAGCGCGACGCCGATGGCGATAAGCACGACGGGGAGCAACATGTTCAGTACTGCGGTAAACGATTCCATAGCAACCTCCTCGATAGGTTCTGCAATCATAACACCGCCGATGCCAACGGTCGGCGCAGATGGAAAGTTTTCCCCGCAACATTAACGCAGCGAACAGAATTCGAACGCCGCTCGACGGGCCCCGACGGAAGAAAGGCCGATTTAAGCGATGATTCCGGCCTGCAGGGAAAAGTTCCGTCCCCGGCCGAAAGGATGAACCCACCTCGAAAGGTGGGTGCTCGCAGCTTGCTGCCTGGCTTTCGCATCAACGGA
>DMNP01000139.1:15053-16056 GCA_003452695.1 Eggerthellaceae bacterium | reverse complement strand
AGAGGCGCCCACCACGGCGAACTTGGCGCGTATGCGGTTGAGGAACAGGGCGCTCGCGATGTTCACAACGCACTGGGCCCCTACGAGCAGGGCGAGGAGCACCATGATGGGTCCAAGCCACTGAGGAGCCTCGCCTGTGAGCACGTAATCCATGAACGCCGTAGACGCGGTCGCGGCCATTAGGGCAGCAAGGGAAACGACGAACATGGCGAGGGCGACAAACGCTATGGGCTTCCCCATGCCGCGCAACCGCTTGAGCGCGAACTCGACGGTCGAGGGCGGCTTCCCTCCCTGTTCGAAGGCCTCCGTCGGGGTGAGCTCTAGCGCCACTCCGCCATACGAGCGTTCGAATTCGCTCGTGCTCGCCTTCACGGAACCGCGCGCGGGGTCATTCAGCAACGCGCTGTCTCCCGCAAACCCGCGCAGAACCACGTAGTGATTCGCGTTCCACGACACGATGCACGGAAACGCCCCCGACTCCCTGATTTCCGAGGCAGGGCGCTCGCTTGATGTCGCCTGCATGCCATACGAGCGTGCGGCCGCGAGGATCTTGTCGGCTCTCGAGCCGTCGCGACTCACGCCGCATTTCATGCGCGCTTCTTCAAGGTTAACCCAGCGGCCGTAATGGGCGAGAATCATCGCCAGGCAGGCGGCGCCGCTTTCTGCGGCCTCCATCTGCATGACGACGGGGACGTTGCGTGCGCTTCTTCGCGGCATGCGCTTCCTAGCCCCTTCCCGTCACTATGCTTACGGGATTCTTTTCTGCCACGACAAGACTTACCGGCACGAGGCGCGCCGATCCCAGCGCGGTGGTTATAGCGAAATCCGAGCCCCCCACATCGCCGTCGGGCTCTATGACGACGGGGTAGTTCCAGTCAGCGAGATCAATTGACTCCGCATAGAAGTCGTTCCCCAGAAACTTAATCACCTCGGAGGCCGACATGGGGGCCTCGTTCATGCGCGCATCTTTCGCTTCGACGCCGTCGATGCTCGCCTTCACGCC
>DMNP01000139.1:0-14889 GCA_003452695.1 Eggerthellaceae bacterium | reverse complement strand
TCACGGTGACGGGAACCACGGCGAAAATCGCCCACACGGCGATGGCGCCAACCAGAAGGAGCATCGCGAGGACCGTGACCCACGCGCTCGGGCTTGCCACTTTTATATAGCGATCAAGTTCGTCGGCGCTCGTTATGCGGCCAGCCGCCGGGCGCCCAGAGGTTTCTGCGGCATTCACTTCGCGGCCCATCGTTCGCTTCCTTCCTCCCTGCGGTTACCGTAGTTTTCCATCCCATTCTACTGCGTAATGGGATATCGAAACGCGCTTACCTTATTGTAGATTCATCTACACGACCTTCACGTCTTCATTAAGCAGAAGGGTTCCATTCCTTGAATACGCGCATAGCAGGGTGAATGGACCGGCGGTGAACCGAAACCGCCCCATGGCAAGAAAAAAGCTCAGCCCGTTTAGTAGGCTGACCAGGAGTTTTGTGGCGGGATGTACGAGACTTGAACTCGCGACCTCCGACGTGACAGTTGGGCAGGGCGGTGATAACAGGGAATGATTGACGGTAGGTAACGCTGGCTTGAACTGGGGAAATCGAAAACTGACGATAACTGGAGAAAACTGGAAATCTCGCGCGTTGGCTTAGCTTTGGCTTAGCGTTGACTGATTTGGAAAGGTGGTCACGAATTCTGGGCCAATTGGCTTAGCAGAAAAGGTGGTCACGAGCCCACTTGCTATGCGGTCACGAAGACTGTGCTATTTCACAGTAGTTAGGACTGGTGATAGCATTGCGGCAAACGCATGTTGATGAAGGAAGCGCTATGGGTAGAAAAGTCAGACCACGATCGCCGGTCCACTTAGATTCGGGCGGAGTAGACGTCTCGTCCGGAGAGCTCGCGATCATCCTTCACGGCGCAGACAGCGTCGTCCACCGAGGCGGAAGGTCCCAGCTCGTGAAGTTGCTCAAAGGCTCGCGTGACAAGAGGGTCCTTGAGCTCGGCTTGGACGCTGATGGCTCATACGGTGCGCTGTCGCACCTCACGCTCGACGAAATCGCGCGAAGGGTCGATTGGGCTATCGAGAAAGGGTACCTGGACTATTACTATGAATGGCGCCAGCCACTGCTAATGTTCACCGAACGTGGCTGGGAGCTCGAGAGGCCGGTTGCCATCGAAAACCTGTTCGAGCAGTTCTGTCGCGATGTCGATGAGGGCGAAATGCACATGGTGGAGCGCATGGCCGACATCAAGAATGACGTCCAGCTCGATGTCATCGAGCTTATCGCTCAGCGTTGCGACGAACGATGCCTCGAGCACCTTGAGAGTTGGTCGGGCAAGGCTACGAAGCGCATCCGAAAGAAGCTGGCATGGGCCCAAAGAACGATCCGTGCCCGCATGTCAGATGGAAAGGGTGCTTGCCGATGAGCGAATGGGAACAGCTGGGTGCTTATCTGAAGACGATGGCCGACAAAAAAGGGCCCGAGTGTTTGAGGCGAGAGCCTTGGACTACGTATCAGGAACTCGTCAATCGCCCCGATGTCGACCCGAGGATGGCTCGCCTTGCTCTGACGACTCTTCTCGCAGATCCCGCCAGTTGGGTCGGAAATCATGGCGAAGACGCAAAAGGGCTTCAGAGATACCTGGAAGACGAATGCTTTCTGAGCGCGCATGCGGCAGCGGGTATGGCGCAGATGTACTGCGAGCTTTTCTTTGCCGGTAACATGAAGGCGTGGGACGAGCGGCGCGGCGAAGGCTTGCAGGCGTTCTGCTCGAAAGCGCAAGAGCTTATCGTCGAGGCACGCTCGATTTGGGACAATGGATCTGGGAGCATCACTTGCTCGTTCTCGGCGAAGGTGGCCGTGGAGGTGGCGGACGCGAGCAAATTGCAGCGCGTTTTTGCGCACGATTTGGAGCGAACCCCCTTCATCCCAGAGCGGGAGGTGCGCTCCAACCTGCGGAAACTGCTCCAGAACGAGCTGCAAGGTGACTTCGATGGGTATGTGAACGCAGAGCTCTATTATGAGCCGTACGTGAACGATTACATCGAGAACTTCCAGTACGTGCTCGATGGCTTTTGCGATATGCACGGGTTGAAGCTGGCCGGCTTCGAAAGCGACTGCAGTCAGACAGATTTCGAGCCCAACTTCTATCCGTTGCCCTGGCAACCTACATCGGCGTCCGTCGATAAACCATATACGCTACGCAATAGAACGCCTTGTGCAGCAGCAAAGTTGATAAGGGATTCAGGTTATGTTTAGCGAATACCACGATAACGGTTGGGACAGCGAGAACGAGCAAGCCACACACGCGGGCGTCCTCGCGGGGCTTTCGGAGGAGGAGCGGGCGGCGGCATTTGCTGAGGGGCTGCGGATGCGCGCGCAACGTTTCGACGATTACGGTTTCCATGACCAAGTCTCGGCATTTTGGGACGAGGAGCCCGACTATTTCGCCGGGGAGCTGTCCTTCTATTTCGACAAGCTCCTCAAGCCCGTGTCGGGCGCCACGCCGCAAAGCTTGGGCGCGCTGCTCGGAATGATGGACAGGCAGAGCCTGATCGAACTTGCGTCTTTCCTGGACTTCGACACTGGCCGCTTTAAGGGCATCGGCAGGGACGAGCTTGTCGCAACGCTCGCGCGCGAGATTCCAGACCTGCCCCTCGATCTGCTGAGCAATCGCGTCTCGTGGTTCACGGCTGCCTATGCGAAGAAGCTGCAGTGCATTCTCGAGGCTGGCGGGAGCGCCTCGATGCGGAAGGATTCGGCGGATATCGCCCAAGAGTTCATATCGCCACGCGCCCCGTTCCTGTTCGGCTTCTACCGGGGAGAAACCTTCGAGCTGGTTGTTCCCGTTGAGATGCACGATCCGCTGTCGCGCGTCGATTGGCACGAAGTCATTTCGCAGCTCGCGAACGCGGAGGCCATCGAGCATTTCGTCGTCCTGCACGCTCAGCTTCGCGGCATCGACACGCTCGATAACGTGTATGCCCAATGGGAGGAGTGGAGGGAGGGTCTCTCCCCCGAGGAGGAGAACGCGATGGGTGTGCACGCGACCAGTTTCGAGGAATTCTGCCAGATAGCGATGCGTCACGAGGTCACAGCCGGGGAGAACTACGAATCGGTCCGGACGCGCGAAGGGGCGGAATACTTGGTCCACGGCAGCATGTTCTGGAAAGTCGAGCCGAGAAATAGCCTCTGGGGCGACGTGAAGGGCGAGGATGCGGAAAGGCTTGAGCGAGAACTCGCGAAGTTTCGTGGGCATGGGCAGAGCGCTCATGTCACGCCTGAGATGGCGCGTTTCAGCTCGCTGACCACATGGGCCCAGCGCCTGCCCGAGGCGGTCGCGTTGCGCCGTTTTCTCGACCGGCGCGTGCCCGAAGGCAGCGATGATCTGCTGTTCGCTGACCATGCGGTGAGGTCGGTTATCGAGGCGGCGCGCACGATCGAAGAAGCGCGCTTTCTGTATTGTCAGCTGGATTCTATAGCCGTGCTGCAGGGCAAAGACGCGGTAGACGAGGCGGCGAGGTTGCTCGCGGAGCTTGCGAACGCGACCCCGAAATGGGAGTACGCGGGTAGGACCCCCCGCGAGGAGTTCAATTCAGGACAGGTTTCAGCGCTCTTCACGGCCGAGGAGCTTCTTCGCAATGCCGAAGATGAAGGGGTGTTCGCCAGCTTCGACGAGCTTTTCGGGTCGGCGCACGGGTATGCTGACACGGCGCTCCCTCCCTTACCGCCGGCGTTTTACGATGAAAACGGAAAGCCCAGGAAAGTGGGCAGGAACGAGCCATGCCCCTGTGGCAGCGGCAAGAAGTATAAGAAGTGCCATGGACGATAGCATTGATCAGCATGCGTCGCAGCCGGACGTCGATCCGTAATTCCTGCAACCGTCTGCTTAGCACTATATCGATATGTTCGCTGCCGCTATTCGCCATTGATCGGAACAAACCTATATCGCCCTCGGCCGCCAGCGATTTCTATCAGCTCAGCGGTCCTCATTCTCTGAATTAGCTTATGCGCAGCTCGTTCTGCCAGTCCCGTTGCTACCGATACGTCTTGCCAGGTGAATTCCGACGATGCCCCGAAACGTGCGTAAACCATCAAGATGTTTCGCCTTGTGACTGGCGGGAAACCTGCAGCCGCAATCATCGCCTCCATAGACGGTGATTGCCTGAAGCGCGCATCTTCGGGCTGCTCCCCAGACTGCACGTTTTCGGGTCCAACTGCACGTTTTCCATTGCCTCCCTGCACGTTTTCGGGTCCAGCTGCACGTTTTTCTGGCGCATGCTGCACATTTTCAGAGTCGTCTGCCCGTTTCGTGCCGTCGTAAATCGTATCGCCATCGGCATGGATGATGTACATCTGATCGAGCCGTCGTCCAGTGAACGCGTCGTTCCTGTGGAAGACGAATTTGGTTCCATCCGCCACCTTGATGTACTCGACATCGATATCCGCGTCGTCACAGAGCCGTTTGATGCGCGGAATACCCGTACCGTAAGACTCAATGTCCTTGGACCTATAAAGCGTGCTGGCTATCAGCTTGTTCCTGGTCGCTGACGAAGTGCTGTCACCTGAAAGGTGTGCATCGGGATCCTGTCCTTCGATGAACCAGCCGGGGCTGAATATCTCCACCGAATCGAAAAAAATGTCCACTTGCACGCAAGCTGCAGACGTCCAGTCGCGATGAACGAATGCGTTCATGAGCGCTTCGTGGACCGCATCGCGCGGAAGCTCCGGTATCTCCTCTCGGGGACCGCTGCCCGTGATGAGGAAGCGCCGCCTCGTGTTGTTGAGTATGTAGAACTCGGCTTTTCGCACGAGGTCGAATACGGTTCCGCTCTCTTGCTGCAAGTCGAGGATCTCCGTGCGAGTATGAGATTCGAGCACTCCCATCTTGAGCTCTATGTCCTTCGACGGGCAAAACAGAACGCTTGCGGTATTCGTCAGCCTGCCGTCTACGAGCAAATCGAGCCTTTCGAGCACATCGCGCTTATCCGTATAGGATATGGCTATCCTGCCCGAATCAACCCCGCGCTTGACATAGTCGCGAAGCGCGTTTTCATCGACATCATCGATGCTGCGATTCGAAGGCAATTCGTCCCACGGGTGTTCGCGCCTCTCTGCGGCGGCAGCCATCCTTCGAACCTCTTCGGGCGATAGCATGACGTCCTCATCCGCCACGCGAATCCGATACCTGCCGTCGCATGAATACGGGGTGTCGTCACCCGAGAAAGAGACCCGAATATAGCTGCGCCCTTCATCGTCTTCGAGCGGCTCGACGTCAGGGTATATTTTGGGAGCGATTTTGTTGCCAATTGCTTGGCTGATCTCGCGCATTGTGGATTCTGACACGTCTTGCCCGACGACCTCGCCATCTTTTCGGACCCCGAAGTAGAGGACGCCTTCTTGATGCTTGTTAAGAATAGAGGCGATCGAAGCGCATCCCTCTTTGAGCTCGGAGGTTGACTTTTTGAATTCAATCGTTTCTGTCTCAATTCCAAGGTTCATATGGCCTGCCCCTCTCAGCTTGCGGCTAGCTCAATCTTCTCCGCATTGCGGAGAAGATTCGCCAACAGCCTTTGTGATAAGTCTCGCGTTGCGTCTGTCATGCGACAATCGCCTCCTGGCCGAAATGTTCGCAAGCTATTGTATCGAGTTGATTGCGAATACTATCGAACGGCAATCCCATATCTAGCGTCCTCACGCTTATCTGATTACCGCTCATCTGATACACGCCATCAGGCTGCACATCTTCGTCCGTTCGCGCATAGAGCAGCATACCCGAGACTTCATGCGGCACGCCCGCGCGTGCAAGCTCGGCCTCCTTGTTCTTCACGTAGGTGAAGATCTGGTACAAGTTCCCCGAGTGCACGCTGCGCTTGTCGAACTGCTGCTGCATCGTGTGGCTGTAGTACTTCGCGTCGATAATGAGCACCGTGCCGCTGCGCGTAAGCATGATGTCGCTGTGCATTGCAGGCAGCATGTCGTCGAACCCGTCGTCGAGCGCCCAGGTGATGTAGGACGCCCCGGCGTTCAGCTCTGGATGCTCGCGCCGGTAGTATTCCAGGATGAACTTCTCGTAAAGATGGCTCATACGCTGCTCGTCGAGGAAGTCCATCAGGCGCGACGACCCGTCCGCCTGCGTCTGCAGAAGCCCTTTGGCCACCAGCCAGCACACGTTCATGAGCATGCGGTAGGTCTGGTTGTTCCGGTCGAACTTCATGTGCCAGTCCACATTGGCGAGGCCGATGTCATCAACATCGCCGAAGTACACGAGCAGCCGTTTGAGCTCCTTCTTGCGCTCCTTGTCGATGTTGGAGCGTGCGAGCAGCACCATCGTTGCCTTGAGGATCCGGTTCATGCGCGTGTCCACGCTGAACTCGTCGTAGCTGCACACCATCTGCCGCCGCAATACGGAACGAGTCTTCACGGATTCGGTCACCTCGATCTTGCCGCGCAGGGTGGAGAGCGTATCAGTCTTGTCGATGTACTCGTGCCCGAGCCCCCGCTTGAGCTGCGAGTTCACGCCGCGCGCAAGGATGGCTGCCATGAGCTCGGCCGTGTTGGAGAACTCCTCGGTCGCCACGTCACGGTACCCCTGCTCGCGCAGCACCTGGAAGGCGTAGGCGAGCATGTGATAGATGTTCTGTATGCGGATCACTTTATGGACCTGCGCAGCGCGTCTGACCACTCCCGCACCTTGCTTGGCTCGTCGAACCAGTATTCCCGCAGCATGGGGATGAGCTCGTACTCAACGATGGCGGAGAGCTTGGCGTCGGTCGCGTCCTCGGCCTTCATGCCGCAAAAGTAACTGTGGCCGATGCAGAATCCCTCGCCGAGTGTTTCGTCGTTGGCAATGTCCTCGTTCAGGTGCACCACGCAGGCGAGGAGGTCGTTGAGCTTTGCGCTGTCCAAACCGTCTCGGTACGCGACGAATCCATCGGAACTGAAGCCAGGCTTCAGGTCGAAGAACGCGAATCGGCGCCTCAGCGCGTAGTCGAGCATTGCCAGCGACCGGTCGGCGGTGTTCATCATGCCGATGAGGTATACGTTGCTCGGGACATAGAAGAGCTCGCGGGAGTAGAGCAGCTGCAGCTTGTTCTTGGAGCCGCGCTTGTCGTTCTCGATGAGCATGAACAGCTCGCCGAAGATCTTGGAGAGGTTGCCGCGGTTGATCTCGTCGANNTTTCGGGCAAGGCGGTTCTGAATGGTCCCCGGCATATCGATCTTGCCACGGACTACAGCAACATCCTCTTTGCGGTTCAAATACTCCCGATACAGGCCCTGCTTCAACTGTCTGCTGATGCCCTTCGCCAAAATCGCAGCGAAGAGGTTATGCATGTTCTCGAACTCTTCGGTAGCAACATCCTCATAACCGCCTTGATTCAGCGTCGTGAAGGCATACGAAAGCATATAGTATATGTTTTTTATGAAGATGCTCTTATCCTTAATCATTGAAACACACCTTGCAGAATGTTCTCCCAACGCTGGAGCTTGTTGGCGTCATCAAACCAGTATTCACTGAGCATCGGAAGAATGTCGTAATCAACGATGGAATGCAGCCACTCCTCGCTGCAAACATCTCTGCCGCAGAAATAGCTGTGGCCGATGCAGAAGCCCTTGCCCAGCGCCTTGTCCTGGGCGATGTCCCGGTTCAACTCCCGGATGCGGTCGATCAGGGCGTCGAAGGCTTCGTTTTCCAGCCCCGCCTGATACTTCCCGAAGCCCTCTGAGTCGAAGCCCGGCTCCATGTCGAAGAAGCTGAACCGGCGGCGCAGTGCGTAGTCGATCAGTGCCAGGCTGCGGTCCGCGGTGTTCATCATGCCGATGATATACAGGTTCTTCGGCACCGAAAAGGGCACGTCGCTGTAAGCCAGCTTGACCTTCGTGTCCCGGTAATCCTGCTCGATTAACATCAGCAGCTCGCCGAAGACCTTGCTCAGGTTGCCGCGGTTGATCTCGTCGATGATGAAGAAGTACGCGTTCTCGTCGTCCTCGGCTGCCTTCTTGCAGAAGGTGTAGAACGCTCCCTTTTCGAGCTCGAAGCCGTCAGCCGACGGCCGGTAGCCCTCGATGAAGTCCTCGTAGCTGTAGCTCTGGTGGAACTGGACCATCATCACGCGCTCGGGGTCCTTCACGTCCATCATCGAGTAGGCCAGGCGCTTGGCCACGAAGGTCTTTCCTACGCCGGGGGCGCCCTGCAGGATGATGTTCTTCTTCGAGCGGAGCACGCCGACGAGCGTGTCGTACTGTTCCTCGCTCATGTACGCCTCGCTGAGGAACTGGTCCTTGTCGTACTCGGGGTAGTCGGGAGTGGGCTCGTCCCCGCCAATCTCATCGATGACGTCGTCGTCGACCACGTCCTCGAAGTACGAGGACACCTCGGCTACGAAGTCGGTGTAGTCCGTCACTTCTGTCAGCGTCTTCTGGGCGAACTTCTTGTCTCTGGGCCAGCTGCCCTTGTGGGTCCACCTCACGCGGCGCAGGTTGGGATAGTAGTCGTCGCCACCCTGCACATACTCGTAGTCGCCGACAACGACGCCGCGTCCGATGATCTCGCTCATGCCTCGCTTCGCGAAGATGACGTCACCGGGCTTCACGTCGTGGACGAGCTGCCAGAGCGCGTGCGCGGAGTTCTTCTGCGAGGTCTTGTCGCTGTACTGCACGAGTAGCGCCTGGCGCAGGTCCTCCTTGGTCTCGTAAGCGCTGAGGTCGCCGATCTTGCTCCATGCGAGCGCCATCACCCCACGGTCATAGAACTCGTCCCATCTCGCGGCGCCTTCACCTGGGGCATAGAGCCAGTAGTGTGTGGTCTCGACGCCTGCGTCACCGAGCGAGTTCTCCTCGGCCTCCTGTTCTGCGGCCTTCTCTGCTGCTTTCTTCTCCTTGTTGACGCGCTCGGATTCGACAAAGGCGGCGTTGGATAGCGAGGGGAAGTCGGCGTAGGGGCAGGTATCGCTACCGAGTTCCGCTCTTATGACGTCGCAAATGGCGAGGTACTGCTCGCCGTCGTGGATCGGGGAATCCTTTTCCTTCGGCACGATACCTGCGATGCTGGGCCCTGTCTTGGCTACGTCTCCCATGAACCACCGGTTGCGCGAGTCCAGGTTGATGAACGAGAGCGGACGCACCCAGTAGAGCCCCATGGTGAGCTTCCAGCCGAGGCCGAACTGGATGACCGTAGCGTTGAATGCCTCGACAAACAATCTCCGGTTTTCGGCAGTGTCACTAGCAGCTAGAGCAAGCTCAGCCTCGAAGACCCGCCAAAGGTTATCGATGTCGTGCTCGCCGCGCCGGTCATCGCCTACGAACGCGTAGAAGGTGGCGTTGAGGTTGTTGAGTACGGGGATTCCGTCGAAATCACTCGGCACATCAGCTTCGATGCCAAACGCATCGGCGATGGCGGCGATGATCTTCTTTCGGTTTGCTTCCGAGATGCCCTTGTTGAAGAGCCCGTAGACGGTGTACGGGTCGATGTCAGCAGGCACCGTGGTGCTGTCAAGCTTTGGAAGCTTCATGCCGATGCCCTCATGCAGGGCCTGCAGCTTCTCAATCAAATCTCTGCGGTCGTCCTTGTAGGGAAGAAGCGCGCCGGCTAGCTCTTGGTAAAAGGCGACCCATGTGCAGTTTGTTTTCGTCTCATTCATATCATTCACCTCGCGGCTTATCATTTGCCAGCATTTCCGCTCAATATGTTGGCAAGCAGCTCTTTTGAGCTTGGCTCGTTTGTGTCGTTGGTTCCAAGCTCGCCGCGCAGTGCTCTCGAAAGGATTATTCTCCGTATCTTCTTTAAATCATAGAGCACCGCGCTAGCGGCATTGGCAAAAGTCATCTCTTTGGTCAACAAAAGATCTAGTGATCCAGCAATCTCAATTTGCTCTTGATAGCTTGGAAGAACGATAGGTATATTGCTTACTGTGACTTGATTGACTTTGGGCATGTTGCCCGCAGTGCCTGTCGCGTTTGTTCGTAAATAATTCATCACGTTAAATGTCTTTAATTGATATGCAATAAACGGGGCGTAGGCCGCATTGTTTACTTGAAGCTTCATCATCAGGTCTGGATAGATGAACTCCCTTGGTCCACCCGTATACAGCGCGCTAGTTCCAACTTTCTCTAATGAATTGGATCGTTGAAGAAGTATATCTCCAGGCATCAACCAAAGGTGGGATTCATCAGGGATTTCTTCATCGATATATTTAAAGTACTCTGGTTTGAATGTACCCGAAGTTACAGCTGTTAGAACGAGATTTTTCACGGAGGTTTCGTAATCAACCGGCTTCGGTGAATAACCGTTTCGTGGCTTTCCTTTCAAGGCATCAATGAGCCTACACTCTTTCCAAGTTGCTGATTTACTAACACTGTTTTGAACGCGCCAAGATTTAGTGATACCGCCATCTAGAGCTCTGTGAAGAATTGCTACCTGTCTTTGCTCGGAGCCGTCGACAACCTTGCGCAACACGGTTTCTGCAGCATCGAGCTTAGAGAAGAGCCATTCGATTCGTGATGCGATTCTTCGCTGCTCGTGTAAAGGTGGCAATGGGAAAAAGGCCGCCTCTATCTCTGTTGGTGAAACACGTGGTAGATTGATGCCTTTTGAATGACCCACTGAGTGCTCGATGAATTCCTTCGTATCAAGAAAGAGATTCACGTATTGAGCTTCAACGCATCCAGATGCCTCATAAACAAGGATGTCCGTTGAGCACACGCCTTCAACCTTAGCAACGTCATGCTTGTTCAAATACGGACGCAGCCGTCCATAAAGGATCTGCCCAGGATAAAAAACGCTCTTGACGCTTTTCGTACCACTTGCGTCTGCGTAGCTTGTTATGCCTGCTCCGCTTTCAAAATTCTCCAGCCCAATGTAGAGCACGTTTGAGTCATTGGTATTTGATTTCGTGGTTGATTTACTAACGCAAGAACCCAGTCTTACCCAACACCAATTCTCTGGCACCTCGTAGGGCCACTCGCTCTCTGGAACGAGCGCCGCTTCCAACTGCTCCTCAGGCGTGAGCACACGCTTCTTCCTAGCAGCCATTACTCCACCTCGTAGGACTTGAGCTCGGCAATGACTTCATTCAGCAGCGAGATTGCATCCTCGAGCTTGCCGACAGCCTCCTCGGCGCTCTCGATGGGGTCAGGCAGGTCGTCATAGTTGACAATCGAGTCATCGCGGATGAGGCCAATATCCAGGCTGTTCGTCTCGTTGCCGACGCTGTCACGCTTGCGTATCTCATCGCGCGTGAATACTTGCCAGCGCTCGTCTTGCACGGTGTGACGGTCTTTAGCGGTGTAGGCAGCTTCAAAATCGGCGAAGTCCTCATGAGAAAGCGGATGCGTCTTCCCGAAGCTGCGCATGTTGGTGCGCAGGTCGTAGTACCAAACCTCGGTCGTGTTGCCCTTGTCCGTCTTTCCGCGCTCAAAGAAAAGCACGTTGGTCTTAACGCCTTGCGCGTAGAAGATGCCAGTTGGCAGGCGGAGGATGGTGTGTAGGCGGCACTTGTCCATCAGATCGCAGCGAATCTGGTCGCCGACGCCGTCTTCGAAGAGCACGTTGTCGGGCAGTACCACGGCAGCACGCCCACCCTTCTTGAGGCTGCGGTAGATGTGCTGTAGGAAGTTGAACTGCTTGTTGCTCGTAACGTAGGTCAGGTCGTCGCGTGTCGCACGTTCGCCGCCCTTCTTCGTCCCGAAGGGCGGGTTCGTCAGAACCACGTCGTATACCTGATTGCAGGCTCCAGCTGGTGAGAGCGTGTCGCCAAGCTCGATACTGCCTTCGATGCCGTGAAGCATCGCATTCATGAGTGCCAACCGGTGCGTGTCATGCACTAGCTCGCGTCCAGTGAACGCCTCTTTGCGTTGGAACTCCGCTTCGTCGCTTTTCAGGTCGAAGTAGTCGTCGGTCTGCGACTTTACGTAGGCGTCGGCGGCGATCATGAAGCCAAAGGTGCCGGCAGCGGGGTCGTTGCATAGCTCGCCCGGCTGCGGCGCTGTGAGCTTCACTATCACGTCGATGAGCACGCGCGGCGTAAAGTACTGACCTGCACCGGACTTCTTCTCGTTCGCGTTCTTTTCGAGCAGACCCTCGTACAGGTCGCCGAGGCCCTCCTCGCGGGCGGAGTACCAGTCGAGCCCGTCGATGCTCGTTATGATCTTCTTGAGGTTGGCGGGCTCGTCGATGTTGGTGCTTGCGCCCGAATAGACCTCGCGCACGCGCCCGGTGCAGTAGTCGCCGAACACCCTCAGAAGAGTCTTGTAGTAGTTGAAGAGGTCGAGACCGTCCTTATGAGCCAGCGTGTCCCAGCTATAGTCGAGAACCACCTTCTTCTCTTTGTTCGCGTTCTCCTGCTCAGGCGCCAGGTCGTTTCCTTCAGCCAGCTTTACGCCCTGGGCTATGACCTTCTCGCGGTCTGTTTCCTGGAGCATCTTGAGGAACAGAATGTAAGTGAGCTCGGTCACGTAGTCCTGGTAGGTTATGCCGTCATCCCGAAGGACGTTGCAGAGGTTCCAGAGTTTCGCGACGATTTCCTGTGTTGTCATGCAACAACCTCTCCCTTAGGAGATTGTCCAGCTTGAAACTGGACAATCCTCACAAGTCGGCAGGCTGCTCTTTGGCAAGCCTGAACTCCCTTTCTGCCTGTTCGAGCCGTTGTTGAATCTGCGCGTCTGAGGGCAGCTGAGTGCGCACCTGCTCTAGTGCAACATTGTCATATGTGGCGACCCCCATGGGCGTTTGGATTCCTTCCAGAGCCCATTGGACTTCGGTCCGGTCCCTGTCCTTGCATATGAGTAGCCCGATTGTGGGATTGTCTTGCTCATCGCGAATCAACTTGTCCACGGCATTCACGTAGAAGTTAAGTTTGCCGGCAAACTCCGGCTCGAACGGCTTAACCTTGAGCTCCACGACTACATAACAACGGAGGCGAATGTGGTAAAACAGCATGTCGATTCTGCGGGTTTTACCAGACACCACCACCTCTTTCTGACGACCAACAAACGCGAATCCCGTGCCAAGCTCGAGCAGGAACCTCGTGATGTTTTGCTCGAGTGCCGCCTCAAGTGCAATTTCATCGTAGCCGGAGCTAAGCGCCACAAAGCCGAGGTCATAGGTGTCCTTGATTATCTCCTGCGCTATGGCTCCCTGCGCTTTGGGAAGCCTCTGTCCAAAGTTCGTGACGGCGGTTCCCGCCACATGGTATAGGTCGGCCCTGATGAAGTCATCGAGGGCGCTTCTGCTCAGGCCCTCGTCAATTGTCTTGCGGATATAGAACAGAGCCTCGTCTATCGCCGAACACTTTCGCGTGATGAGTATGTGATGCCCCCAAGGAACAAAACTAAAGATGCTGGGGAACTCCAATCCTGCGACAGGCTGTCGCAGTTTTTCCTCGAGCTCTTCCTCGGCGGTTTCTGCGACAAGCTGTCGCAGTTTCTCGCTTTTACCCGCAGGAACAGAACTCGCCTCCTCGAGCTTGCGACGCGCTTCATCGCTGCCAGCATAGAACAAGTACCACTTCTTCATATCCCAAAGATTTCGCGCCGAAAACCCTTTTGCATTGGGGAATTCGTCTTGAAGATCGAGGCTTACCTGCTCAACAACTCCTGCGCCCCACTGTTCCTCGGCTCGCTTCAGCACAAGGTCGCGACCGAGAGACCAATTGAATCTCAGCTGCTCCGCATTGATCCTTATCGACGCTTTGATTTGCGCTTGGCGAAAGCGCTGCTTTACGTCGAATATCCAGTTCGCGTACTCATCATCCAGGTGCACGCTGTGCGAACGAACTATTCTCGGCTGGCTCATTGTCATGCCACATGCCCCTTGTCGTCATACAGGTAGGTGTTCAGTTCGTGAACAATGTCAGCAAGCTCTCCGTGGAATACTTTGTCGAGCTTCTTGAATCCGCCCTTGCTCTTGAAGCGATCGTCGGTGTCGAAGACGGAAGCGTTCAGGACGGAGTCGTTGATGAGGTAGGTCTCGATGCGCATCAGCCAGTTCAGCTCCTGCTTGCTGAAGCTATGGGCGGCTTTGAGGCGCTCCACTGCCCTGTGTATGCGCTCTTCGTGGCTCAGCAGGACGGAGCCGATCGCATAGCGGCGAACGAGGCTTATGATGTCCGCCGCCATCTCGGCGTTGGTCATCTCGGATATGGCCCTGTTCAGGCGCGTTGCGTTGAATCCGGCGCGGTCGAGCGTCAGCTCGAGCTCGCGCAGCGTCTCGCGCGTCAAGTCGGCCGGCTTGGTGACGCAGAGGTTCAACGCGGCGACCTCGTTAATGTGGGTCGCAATGTAGTCGCTGAACGCCTCGAGATAGTCCTCCGGCCTCGCTCCGCCGCCGTAGTCGCGCGTGTGGCTTACGAGCTCGTCTGGCTGGTCGGATATCACGACCGCATGGCCCTTGTTCGCATGCACCTCGTCGAGCGCGGCAAGGATTTCCCGTTGCTGCTTGGCGCGCTGTTTCGCCGCCTGCGGGTCGTCTCCGTGCAGGTCGCGGGTGAACTCCTCGAAGGAGAACCCGGCGTGCTCTTCGGCGGCCTTGAGTTGCTTGTCGCTCAGGGACCGTATCTTGCGCTGCAGCTTTGCGACGAGCTTGTCTATCTGCACCTGCACGTCATCGTCGTCCTCGTAGTAGTCCAGTCCGTCGATGAGCTGAGCGATGGTTGTGGTCGGGTTTGCCGATATCGGCTTCATGGTGCTCACGGGCTCCAGCGCCTCGTACACGCCCACTGGGTCGAATATCTCGAAGTGCGTCTTGTGGATGGAGGGGCACAGGCGCGTGGCGCGGCCGAGCATCTGCTCGAACAGGATGCGCGACTTCACACGGCGCATGAACACGAGAGTTGTCAACTCGGGCACGTCGATGCCGGTGGTCAAAAGGTCGACGGTCACGGCGATTGAAGGGTACGGCTCGTTCTTGAACCTGCGCACGAGCTCGCGTGTGCGCTTTGGGTTGCCG
>DMNP01000137.1:4790-5029 GCA_003452695.1 Eggerthellaceae bacterium | reverse complement strand
AGGCCTTGCCCGCCGCCTTCATGGCCTCGCAGGCGAGCTTCTTGCCGATCGCACGAGGGCACTCGGCCGTATCGCGTGCAGCGCCGGCCGTACCGACCACGACATCGTCGCCGCCAAGCGCCATGATGCCAACGAACGGAGTATCGCCGCCGACGAACCCTTCGGGCGTGACGATTCCCGTGAACGACGTGTTGCCCACGACGGGCACGCCGGGAAGCTCGGCAGCGATTGCCTCGAGC
>DMNP01000137.1:0-4729 GCA_003452695.1 Eggerthellaceae bacterium | reverse complement strand
TGGAATCGTAATCGCAGCTGCCATACGCCATCGCCACCTTTGCGCCGGCGATCCCGGCCGAAACCTTTGCAGCAGCTTCTTTTCCGGCTTCAGCAGCCGTTTGAGCGATAGAAGTCGCGACGAAACTTTGCATAACGATCTCCTTTTCTACTAATAACGACTCCGTCATTATCCTCACGGCGCGCTTCTAGCAGGCGCGCCGGTAGAACCGATAGTTTTGCAAATAGCGCAGCATACCCCGATACCACCGCAGTATGTCCTGAAAAGATTATATGACTATTCCTACGTCGTAGCGTCTCTTTTTCAGCCGCGGTGAACCAATCGAACCCAAAGACGGCATTTCGGACGCGAATCAATTTCGAACCCGTTAACTAGACGTGAATCCTTGCTGTGGCTCGGGTCGGACCCCTCTCTCGCGCAACCTCGCTGAGGTACACTAACCACGCACGTCAACTTTCGAATCGTCATGGAGGACCACTATGGCATACGCAACCTGGAAAATCGATACACTCGAGCGGTTTTGCGCGGATGTGTTCGCGGCGTTCGGCTTCACAGCGGAAGAAAGCGCCAACATAAGCGACGTCCTGCTCACCGCCGACCTCTACGGCATCGAGAGCCACGGCATGCAGCGCATGGTGCGCTATCACAAGGGCATAGAGAAAGGGCAGATCCACCGCGATGCGCAACCCGAGGTGGTCTTCGAAACGCCTGTGAGCGCCGTTGTGGACGGGCATGCCGGCATGGGGCAGCTTATCGGCGCCTTCGCCATGGAAAAGGCCATCCAGAAGGCCGAAGCCACGGGCATGGGAATCGTAAGCGTGCGCAATTCCAACCACTACGGCATTGCCGGCTACTACGCCCAGATGGCCACGGAACGCGGGCTGATCGGCTTTTCGTGCACGAATTCCGAGGCCATCATGGTGCCGACGTTCAGCCGCCAGGCCATGATAGGCTCGAATCCCATAGCCATCGCGGCGCCGGCCGAGCCGTACCCGTTCCTGTTCGACGCGTCCACCACGGTGGTGACGCGCGGCAAACTGGAAATGTACAACAAGATGGGAAAGCCGCTGCCGCAGGGCTGGGCGCTGGACGAGAACGGCCAGCCCAGCGATGAAGCGCCGCGCGTGCTGGCCAACATCGTGGGCAAGAACGGCGGCGGCATCATGCCGCTCGGCGGGTCCACCGAAACGCTCGGCAGCCACAAGGGCTACGGTTGGGGCATGGTGGCCGAGCTGTTCAGCTCCATCCTGTCCCTGGGCGTGACCAGCGACGAGTGCTGCACCTTCCCGGACAAGACGGGCATCTGCCACGGGTTTGCGGCCATAAATCCCGCCATGTTCGGCGATGCGCAGGCCATAAAGCAGCACTTGTCCGAATACCTGCAGAAGCTGCGCACGAGCCCGCTGGCCGAAGGGGCCGAGCGCATATACACTCACGGCGAAAAGGAAGTGGCCGCCGAAGTGGACCGCCGCGCCAACGGCATCCCCGTGAACGACGGCACTATGGTGGAGCTGCTGGACCTGTGCGCATACCTGAAGCTGGACTTCGCGCAGTATTTCCCCGGCTACGAACCTCCCGCCGAATTCGCCGGTTTCGCCGGCAACTACTAATTCGTCAATCGCCCCGGCTATAACGTGCTGGCCCGCCCCGCTTTACATGTCGCCGAGCGCGAAGGCCTTGGCGATGGAGACCGATTCGCGGGCCAGGTTGTTGGGCAGCCAGAAGGCCAGGGAAGGGGCTGCGATGCCGCAGACGTGGGAAAGCCCCTGCTTGTGGGCTATTCGCAGCGCGCGGTACACGTGGAAGTTGTTGGTAACCACGCCCACGCGTGCGGAAGCGGGGTCGAAGAAAGCCGCGCTGTTAGCCATGTTCTGGGCGGTGTTCGTGGATGCATCCTCCACGAGGATGCGATCGGGCGCGATGCCGCGTGCCTGCAGGTAGTCCGCCATCACGTGGGCTTCGGGCGCCGGTTCGTTGAAGCCCTGGCTACCCGACACGATGCAACGCGTGCCCGGGTTGCGCTGCAGATAGTCGTAGGCGGTGTCCAGGCGATAGCGCAGCACCGGGCTCGGCCCGTCTGCGCGCACCTGGGCGCCCAGCACCACCAGGTAGTCCAGCCCGTCTTCGCCCTGGTCGTTGAAGTTCTGGAAGACAAGCGCCTGCGTGCCCGCGAAGCCCACGGCCAGCACGCAGAGCACCGCGCAGATCCCCCGTCGCGCAACCGGTCCGATGGCGTTCCAGGCACCTGTATGCAGCGCCCAGGCGCCCGCCAGCAGCGCCGCGCCCAGCACGAGCCAGAACGCGAAGAACAGCGTGCCCGATCGCAGCGCCAACACGGCGAGTCCGTACAACACGCACAACCCGCCGAGCACCGCCAGCACCGGCATTGCAATTGACACCAGCGTGCCACCTCCTGCTCCCTTGTCGCCCGCGCCCGCGTCGCCCGTGCCGCCTGCGCCGTCCGAGCCCGTGCCGCCCGCGCCCGCGTCGCCCGTGCCGCCCGCGCCGCCCGCGCCTTTGCCGCCCGCGCCGCCCGCGCCTTTGCCGCCCGCGCCGCCCGCGCTCGCGTCGTCTTTTTCGCCATTGCGCTTCATGCGCTCGCCTCGATTCAATGCGCTTGGAGCGGTGCGGACGACCTGGTTGCCTGCATCGCTATCAGCTTGTTACCGTTTCGCGCGCGACGGTCATGAACGATTCCATGATGCTCCATTGATAGCTCTGCTCGCGGTAGCCGAAGCAGATGCGGTAGCGCGCCGCATCGCCCAGGCGTAGCAGCATCAGCGATGCGAACTGCTCGTCGGAAAGCGCCACGCGCGCCAGCGTTTCGGGGCAGAAGCAGGCGCCTAGGCCCCTCATGCACAGGGCGAGCACCGTCTGCGTATTGCTGGACATGGCCGCGACCTGCGGGTGCGCAATGCCCGCGCGCTTCAACAGCCTGCGTTCGATGTGCCCGCCCACGTCGTCCACGTCGTTCAGCACAAGCGGGCAATCCCCGATGGCCGAAAACTCGCCGGCCTCGAAGCGCCTTACGCGGTCCTCTACGTCGGCGCCGTACAGCTCGTCGAACAGCGATCGCGCCACCAGCATGACCACTTCCTCTTGATAGAAGTCGCGCAGGGCGATGCCCGGGATGCTTTCGGGAAAATGAGCGATGGCCAGGTCCACGTCGCCGGCCACCAGCTTGTGGCGCAGCACGTCGTTGCTGTCCTCGGCCAGGTCGATGCGGATGAAGGGGAAGCGCTTGCGGAAGGCCTGTATCACGTCGGGCAGAATGATGCTGCCGCGCGTGTAGGTTACGCCGATGCGCAGCACGCCGCGCTGGTTCTGCGAAATGTCGCAGAACTCCTGGCGCATGGTGTTGTATTCCTCGCGAAACGTGGCCGCATAGCGCAGCAGCACTTCGCCGGCATAGGTAAGCTCCAGCGGAACGTGGCGCACCACCAGCTGGCAGCCCAGTTCTTGTTCGAGCTTGGCTATGCTGGAGCTGAGCGATTGCTGGGTGATATGCAGGCTTTGCGCCGCTCGCGTGAAGCTGCGCTCTTCGGCGAGCGCCTCGAAATAGGCCAAGGACGAGAAGTTCATTGTCCGTTTCCCTCTTTTCGTGCCCTGTCCCACCGCATCGAATGCGGCAAGACGCTGCTACGCGCCCGCTGCAGGGCCATCGCGCCCCACGTGCCCGCACGCAGCCAAACCTTACAACAAAAGGCTGTAACAACAACCGCCTGTTGTGAATACCGATATTAACAGTTTGGAAAAGGCAGTGCCAGAGCCTAGTATACGTGCGGAAGCAACAAGCTTCGCGCAAGGTTGCCGCCCGCCGCCGACTGGGCTGCGGAAAGCAACCGTACAAGCATCGAACGGCGGCAAGGAGGCCCCCATGCT
Source organism: Eggerthellaceae bacterium (assembly GCA_003452695.1). Classification (GTDB taxonomy): domain Bacteria; phylum Actinomycetota; class Coriobacteriia; order Coriobacteriales; family Eggerthellaceae; genus UBA9715. The sequence goes on along the minus strand of DMNP01000137.1, from coordinate 847 downwards.
GGAAATTGCAGTTTTCGTCATAGCGCTGGTAGCGGTATACGCCGTGAAAGCGGCCCTGGTCGTGCGCAAGCATGGCGACCTGGCCGAAAAGAACGCGTCGTTCAGCTGGATGAGCCTGACCGCCCAGGACGAGGCGGAAGCACGCGAGGCAATCGCCGCAGACAACGCCCGCGAATCCGGTTTCGTGGCCGTCGGCGCCCCGCGCCGCCTGCACCGTATCGGCGCGTAGCACCTCTTTCGAACAGTGCCGCACGAAGCCGGTTGGGCTTTCATGCGGCGTGGCAAAAACCAAGCGGACCGAAAGATTGGCTTCCGGTCCGCTTGGTTTTTTATTAGGCAGGGCAATCAAGTGGCCCGCACGCTCTTGAAGGGGGCGGCAAGCGGGACGCGCCGCTTTTGGCGCCCCCTGCGTTGCAGAAGGGTGTCCCAGGGTGCCGAGGTGCCCGAGGTGCCCGAGGTGCCCAAGGCGTCCAAGGGGCCCGAGGTGTCCAGGGGGCAAGGTGCCCATTTCCGAGGGGGCCGGGGGAGGCTGTCCAAAAAAGCTTCCCTAAAGTGTGATTAGTGTCCATGCTTTCTATTTGAATTCAGTCAGAATTTCGATGAACAGGCCTTTTGCTGAATTTGAATCCCCATTCCACGCATAACCCCGCGAATATCGGTGCCAGGCACCCGTATTCATTCGACCAATACCTGAATATCGGTGTCAGGCACCCGTATTCATCCGGCCGGCGCCATCCACCCGCAAGGCCGCCCTCGTGCTCGGCGAGGCGCGGGTTGCGGGTGGATCGGGCCGCCGGATCGCGGTTTCCCGGGGTTCCGTCACGCGAGGGCGGGGTTGCGGGTGGAT
>DMNP01000055.1 GCA_003452695.1 Eggerthellaceae bacterium | reverse complement strand
CATATCGGCGAGATAAGAGAATACGCCTGTGCCGTCGAGACCAGGCTGGACGACTCTGGCTGCACGCTCGGCGCATTGAGGGAAGACAACCGCCGCTGCATCGCCGCCTTCGCTGAGTGCAACGAGAAGGTCACGATAATCGAATCGGGTTTCGAGTCGACGATGGAGGCGGTTCTCGACGCCGTTCGCCCCCGTTGGAGCAGTCTGCAATCGGCTTAATGCTCTGCAAGCGTGTGCCTGGCGCCAAACCGTGACAAACGATGCCAAGAGAAGCTAAGCGCTGCTACTCCGTGGGCTATTCCCACTCAATTGCAGCCACGATTTTTGGGCAACAAAAACGCAGGTCAGAGGATTGAATCCTTGACCTGCGAATCAGTTTTGAAGCGAAAATCAGTTAAAACTCATAAAAGACGCGCTTCTGTTCGAGCGTCAGCTTGCAGGGCTTCACTCCACGAGGGTAGGTCTCTGCGTTGTTACCCTATCGCTCGAAACCTCGGCGCACCAGTCTTTGGTGCTGCAGTGCGTGCAGGTCACCTTGCGGGTGGTGGGGGTGTGCTTGGCGAAGAGCCATTCGGCTCCCTGGGGCACGAACACGCCGCGGCAGTGCGGGCACAAGTAGGCCGTCCGCCTGCGGTATGCCCTTACGGCCAGAACGATCGCCACGACGACGAACGGCATAACGACCGCGAACGGCCGCCAGTCTCCGGTTGCGACCCACCAGGCGATCGCGCCTATTTCCACTACGTCTACGACGATTCCGACGGCGAGCATCGCCTTGTAGAACGGCGCGAGCTCGCTTTCCCACATGCTGGGCTTCCTTTGCATGATGTCTTCCATGTCGGGGGCGGTCTCGGCGGGGAGCTCGCCCGTTGCGTCGATGGAGTCGATCATGGCGGCGATGCGCCTCCTGGCCTGCGTGCGCTCCTCGAGTTCCGCTGCGAGCTTTGCGTCCTGGGCCTCCAAGATGTCGCGGAGCACGGTGGGCGAGGCGTCGCTTTCGAGGAAGTCGCGTATGTCGGATAGCTTCAGGCCGAGCGACTTCAACAACAGCACCTTGCGCAGCTTGGCGGCGTCGGCTTCCGTGTATACGCGGCGCCCTCCCTCGGTAAGGTCGGAAGGCGGCAGCAGCCCCTTCTCATCGTAGTATTGCACGGTGCGCACAGTCACCCCACACGTCTGGGCAAGCTCGCCCGTCGAATACGTTCTCTTGTTGTCGGTTACGTTGTCCGGCATGGAGATCACCTCCTTTCTAGGTGCATCATGCAACGTCACGCCGCGTGACGAGCAAGCATTTTTCGGAATTATTGTCGCACCACGCAAGGTGATTTTTCGTTCGGGGAGCTTTGGATTGATATGTACGCCAATATGCTGTACAATCTATAAGAAATCTGACTCGATGAAGGGGCGGACATGCCGATTGCGATTCTGGAAAACGAGACCAAGAGCATGCGGTTCGATTTGCGCGTAGAGCCAAGCCGTAAGTCTGCCTACGAGCGAGCCGCGGCCATCAACGGCCAGACCGTGTCGCAGTGGACGCTGGCCAACCTCGATGCGGCTGCCGAGCGCGACATCGCGGCAGCGCGCACGCTCTACCTTACCGACGAGGCGTTCGCTCAGGTTTGCGACATGCTCGACAATCCCGTCCCCGACGAGCTTCAAGAGCTCATCGACAGGAATCCGACATGGGTTTAGCGGGGTTCACGAAGCCGGAGCAGCCCTCGGATTCTACCATTTTCTCCGGTTTTTGCAGCGGCGCCGAGCCCATCGACGGTTGGGTCTCGAGATATGCAGCCAAGGCGAAGCAGCGCGGAACCGCTGTGGTATACGTTGCGCGCCCCGTGTTCGACGATGGGCCCGCAGGCCGCGTAGCGGGCTTCTACACGCTCTCCGCTTATTCTCTGCGCCGCGCTGCCGTATCGGCAAGCTGGGTAACGCGCAACACCCCTGACGATATTCCCGCCATCTTGTTGGGCATGCTCGCCGTCGATGACGCCTACCGTGGCCAAGGGCTTGGAAGCGCCCTGCTGCAGGATGCGCTAATTAGGGCGCGGTTCGTTGCCGACAACATCGGCGCGAAGGTCCTCGTCGTCGACCCGCTAACCCCGGAGCTCGAAAGCTTCTACGGCAAGTTCGGGTTTCGCGAAATAGCCGAAACCGGCATGATGGCCGCAAGGCTGTAAACGAGCCTGTGCCAAAAGGCGCCGAGCAGGATGGTGCGCCCACACTCTACGGAAAAGCTATGCGACAGATGAACGACAGACATCGCGACTTGTAAACTGCAGCGACGCCCAGTTGAGCGAGGCCGACGTCAGCGAAAAATCAGCAACAGACGCGATTCGGTCCGTTTATGCCGTCGTGAGTCGTAGTGCGCCGTCGTGTACAATCGGCTTACTACCTGCGGAAACGCATCTGTACTGTAATAAGACGCAGCACGGTATAGAACCAGCGCTTTATTCCCATTTCAAGGTTGATTTGCGTTGGCATGTAATCCAAATCGACATCTTGGAACATGGGAATTTCGTTGAACGCATCTTCGCCTACACGTTGACGAATGTCTTCGATCATGTTGCGCAATAAAAACTTTTGGCCACTGATTCTCTTCGATGTACGAACTTCGCTGAATGAAATAAAAGACAGAACGTGAGGAAGATCCATCAGGTCAAATGTTTCGAGTTTCGTGGCGCCGTTTATTTCACCAAGCAAGCTGTTAAGAGATGCGCTCCATTGTGATTCCATTGTCGACAATGCACGCTCGTAAGAATCGTCCTCGTCGTACAGCCATTTTTCAAACAGAATGCTGCTTATAGGAACGCGATACGGTATTCGTATTGGACAAGGACAGGAGAAGCGACCGGTACGCAACTTTGTCCGTGACGGGGCGAGACGTCGAGCTGCAAGAGCTCCGCTTGCTATTCAGGGATGGCGAATGGGAGTTCGTGGAGCGATTGAGAGACGGAGATTTCGATGAGGCCGTCATTGCCGCCTTGCCGTCATAGAGCAGCCTTCACCGGTACAGCGCACGGCAGATTAGCAAGCAGCCTATGCCGTACAGCAGCATCGGCATAGTGCTCCGAATCGGCTCTATAACCAGAGCACCCACGCGCTCAATTCCATAAAGACTCGCACGATATGCAGGGACGCAAGCGCCAGAACAAGGATACCGAAACATCATGGTGAGTATCAGGCCAGTTGCAAATACAACGCACATCTGAATGACAAACGCGGCACGGAAGCCATATAATATTTTCGAAAATCGCCGTAACGGAAAATTCCGTAAACAGGGGGATGCATGAGAATAAGGCGGGATTTCTATCTTGACATGCTGATAGCGCGCAAGCACAACGGCATGGTGAAAGTCGTCACCGGCGTGCGCAGATGCGGCAAGTCGTACCTGCTCTTCGAGCTGTTCATGGAGCACCTGCTCGAAAGTGGCATTCCCCGCGAGCGCATCATCGACGTCCAGCTGGACGACCGCAAGAACAAGGCGCTGCGCGACCCGGACGCATGCGATGCATACGTCCGCGAGAGGATAGGAGAAGGCCAGCACTACGTGATGATCGATGAGGTCCAACTCATGCCCGAGTTCGAGGATGTGCTGCTGGGCTTCCTCCACATCCCGAACCTGGACGTCTACGTAACGGGCAGCAACTCGAAGTTCCTCTCCAGTGACATCATCACCGAATTCCGGGGCCGGGGCGACCAGGTGCGCGTGCATCCGCTTTCGTTCGCCGAATACCATTCGGCGATGGGCCGCGACTGGGACGACGACTGGAACGACTACATGACCTACGGAGGCATGCCTTATGCAGCGACGCTCGGCAACGACCGGGATAAGGCCTCATACCTCCAAGGCCTATTCGAGGAAGTGTACCTCCGCGACGTCGTCGACCGGCATGACGTGAGAAACGTCGACGAGCTAGGAGAGCTCGTGGACGTCATCGCGTCTGCAACCGGTTCGCTCACCAACCCAGACAAGCTCGAGAAGACGTTCAAGACCGTGAAGGGGGTTACCCTGTCTGCCCCTACCATAAGGAAGTATCTGGACTACTTCGAGGATGCCTTCCTGATCAGGAAGGCGAAACGCTACAACGTGAAGGGGCGCAAGCACATCGGAGGCCCACTCAAGTACTATTTCGAGGATGTGGGGCTGAGGAACGCGAGGTTGAACTTCCGCCAGCAGGAGTCCACCCACATCATGGAGAACGTCATCTACAACGAGCTCGTCGCGCGCGGTTACTCTGTGGACGTCGGCATCGTGGAAATCCGCAAGGGGGATGACCGCAAGCAGGTTGAAATAGACTTCGTCGCCAACGAGGGCAGCAGGCGCTACTATGTTCAAAGCGCCTTCGTGCTGCCCGACGAAGAAAAGCGTGCGCAGGAAGAACGCCCGCTCATCAGCGTGCCCGACTCGTTTAAGAAGATCATCGTGGTCGGAGGCAGCCAAAAGGCATCTCGCGACGACAACGGTATCGTCACAATGGGCGTCAAACAATTTCTGCTCGATCCTGATAGCTTGGAACTGTAGCAGAGCCTTCTGACGACCGGATTTTTCTTCTGATGGTCTTCGGATAGATGGCCCGGAGCCGTGGACCCTCGCGATGGCGAGAATCCACGGCTCCGGGCATTGCGGCACATTATCGTGAGCAAGTCGTCAAAACTGCACTTGGAGAACCACCCGTAGCGGAAGATTCCCAGTGGTTTAATGGTTCACATTGAGTGATTTCTATGCTCCTGAATCACTGGGATACACGTTAAATGATCTAGTAGAACATCACAATAATGTGCGGAAATCACTCCCACTCAACAGAGGCGAAAAGATGATGGTTCTAATCAACGTTACATTTCCGCAGGTGGGAGACTTGTTTAGCGCATATCTGCCGGTATGCGACTCGTCTGTGGACAAATCCTGGACAAATGGTGCCAGAGACTTGGCGCTGAAGGCTCAAACGGGTGAGAATCCCGATGTTTATGTACGCAGGGTGATCACGGACGTCGGAGCTTGTAGGCAAAGGTGATCGCGCAGTCTGTGAGAACCATTTATCAATTATGGGGTTTGTTACTTTGCAATCATGGTATATTTTGAATGGCAATTATGGTTCATGGTACTTGCCAGAATGGAGTGAGCATGATTGAAAGGACGATCTCGTCTTTCGTGAAAGACAACGCTGGCTGGTTTCCCGTCGTGTCCGTGACTGGCCCGCGCCAGAGCGGCAAGTCCACGCTTGTGCAGCATGTCTTCTCCGACTACGAGTACGTCAACCTCGAAGACGAGGCGACGCGAAACCTCGCTCTCGCCGACCCCGTCGGCTTCATCCGAGAGCGACCGGCGCGCCTCGTCATAGACGAAGCCCAGCGCGTACCCGAGCTCTTCAGCGCCATCCAGGT
>DMNP01000270.1 GCA_003452695.1 Eggerthellaceae bacterium | reverse complement strand
AGGCGATTGTGGAGGAGCTGGCGGAGTTTGAGGGTTTCCTTGCGGGCGACGGTGCGCGCGTGTCTATCGACGTTCTGAACGCTTCTGCGGGCATTGGCTCGGACACCCGGAAGCGGGAGATGTATTCCAGCAACTTCCGCGTTTACTACTGTGACACCTAACGAATGGAGGGAAACAACCTATGGCTAAGGGACGCAAGAATGGATGCCCCGTAAACATCAAGAACTGGATTGTGGAAATCCTCGATCACAGCTCTTCGGATTACGTGCGCATCTACGGCCTGAACAGCCTGACGGCGACGATTGACAGCGACACCGAGGACGGCTCCGCCAGCACCGATGTCTGGGGCGAGCCCTACGTCAGCAAGCGCAACGCCACCGCGACGCTGGAGGGCAAAAAGGTCGTCAACGAGCTGACCGGCGTGGAGGACGAAGGCCAGGCGCTGCTGAACTACTACGCCGAGCAGGCGGGCTGCGACGCGGACGCGACGCTGCGGTTCACGGATGCCTACGGGCACCAGTGGATTGCGGACTACATCGTGACCAGCCGCGAGAACAGCGTGGACGACACCGGCGACACCTACAGCTGGGATCTGTCTCAGGTCGGCGAAGCCGAAGTGCAGCCGTATACCCACGTGACCAGCATTGCGCTGAAGGACGGCACCAGCACTGTCACCACGCTGTCCATGACGACCAGCGCGACGGCGAAGATCATCAGCGTGGCCTTCACGCCCGCGACCAGCAGCAACAAGCGGTTCAAGGTGACCAACAGCAAGCGCTCCGTGGCGACGGTTTCCAACGTCACCGAGACCGGCTTCACTGTCACCCCGGTTGCCGCTGGCAGCACCAACATCGTCGTGACGACCGTCGAGGGCGAAAAGACCGCTTCGCTGGCTGTGACGATCACCGCTGGCGCTTAATCAAACAACTGCCGCAAGGCAACGCAAGGGGGCATCGAAATGATGTCCCCTTTTTTCGCAGTTATAAGGGAGGATGCTACCATGGGAAAGATGCTGAATTTTGACCAGTTCATGCAGGAGCATGAAAAGCGCACCATCGACGTGCAGGTGTTCGGCGAGACGTACACCGTGCCGATGGAGATTCCGGCAATCGTGCCTGTGATGATGGCGCGGGCAGAGGAAAGCATGGACCCGGCGCAGAGTACGCGCATGGTCATGCGGGCGGCAGACGCGATGTTCGGCAGCGAGGCCGTCAACAAGATGTGCCAGAAGGGCATGTCCGCGAAGAACCTCGCCGAGCTGGTGCAGCGGCTCTTCACCGAGATTACCGGCAGCGACGAGGACGACGAAGCGCAAGAGCTGGACGACGAGTCCGGCAAGGTACAGACCAAGGGCAATAACGCAAAAAAGTAAACCTGCTCCACTGCTGGGACGCGGTGGAAGCGGATTTCCTGCGCGACTACCAAATTCGGCTGGTGGAGCAGATTGAGGATATGAGCTGGCGCTATTTTCTGGTGCTGGTCAATAACCTGTCGCCGTATGGGGCGGTGGCGATGCAGATACGGGCGAAACACGACGAACCTTCGGATAATCCGGCGGATGACGAGGCAGCGGCAAATGCCTTCTTCGCGTCCGTCGTGTCCGTTTAATAAACCCACGGGGGTGATTGCATGGCGTTGAATGTCGGCGAGCTGTACGCGAGCTTCGGCATCGATACCAAGGGGCTGGACAAACAGATCAGCGGCATACAAAAACAGTGCCAGAGCATCGGCAAGGGCATGGCGCTCGCAGGCGCAGGGCTGACGGCGGCGATTACCGCGCCGCTGGTCAAGGCTGGGAAAGCCGTATACAGCGCGGGCACCAGCTTCGAGGCACAGATGAGCAAGGTCGAGGCGATTTCGGGCGCTTCCGGCGAGGCGCTGGAGGCGCTGACCGCACAGGCCCTTGAAATGGGCAGCACGACCAAGTTCACCGCCACCGAGGCCGGGCAGGCATTGGAATACATGGCGATGGCGGGCTGGAAGAACGAATCCATGCTTGCTGGTCTGGAGCCGATCATGAACCTTGCGGCGGCGGCTGGCGAGGACCTTGGCACGACCTCTGACATCGTAACGGATGCGATGACTGCCATGGGCTATACGCTGTCCAGCGTCGGCGGGGACACCGAGAAATTCAACCAGCAGGTCACCCATTTCACCGATGTGCTGTCTGCGGCTGCGACAAACGCCAACACCAACGTCAGCCTGATGGGCGAATCGTTCAAGTATGTCGCGCCTTTGGCTGGTACTTTGGGCTTTTCTATTGACGACGTTGCGGTTGCTTTGGGCACGATGGCGAACGCGGGCATCAAGGGCAGTCAGGCGGGCACTTCGCTGCGCAACATCCTGAACAACATGATCAAGCCGACCAAGGCGCAGGAGAAGGCGCTGAAACGGCTCGGCCTGTCGCTGACGGATTCCAACGGCAAGACGAAATCCTTCGGCGAGATCATGGGCGACATGCGTAAAGTTGCCAAGGAGAGCGGCATCGATATGCAGGCGCTCCAAAAGAGCGTAGGCGAGCTTGACGAAAAGCTGGCGAACGGCGAGATCACCGAAAAACAGTACAACAAAGAGATCAAGAAACTGACCAAGGGCAATGCGCAATTTCTGAAGGATGTTTCCGAGATCGCTGGCACGCGCGGCTTGTCGGGTATGCTGGCGATCATGAACGCGACGGATGAAGAGTTCGAAAGCCTGACCGAGAGCATCCTGCACTGCGACGGCGCGACGGCAAAGATGGCGCAGACCATGCTGGACAACGCGCAGGGCGACGTGACCATCTTCAAATCCGCGCTGGAAGGCTTGGCGATAACGCTGTGGACAGACGTCGCGCCCGCGTTCCGTGAGGTCGTGCAGAGCCTTACGGAGTATGTGGACGAATTTCGAAAAGCAGACAAGTCTACCCGCGTCGGCACAATGAAGATGCTCCTGCTCGCCGCCGCCGCCGGACCCGCGATGGCGGCGCTGGGCGGTATCGTGTCGTTCCTGCCGCAAATCGGCGCAGCGCTTACGGGCCTTGCAAGCCCGCTGGGCATCGTCACCATCGGCCTCGGGCTGTTCGCAGCAGCGGCAATATCCACGGATAACGATGTCGGCAAGGCGTTCGAGAATATGGCTACGAGCGCGGCGGCAAAGCTCAATGACATGGACAAGACCATCGGCGAGACGATGCAGGGCATTTCCGACAAGATGCCAGCCGTGATCCAGTCAGTGACTAATGGGCTCGGAGAGCTGATCCCGGCGGCGGTGCAGCTCGGCCTCGATGTCATTACGGGATTTATGGACGCAATCACAGACAACGCGGACGGCATCGTAGGGGTATCCTCGACCATCATAACGAGCTTCCTGCTGGGGCTTGCCGAAAAGATCCCGACGCTGATTTCCTCCGCCGCAACCATGATCGCATCCATCGGCGTCGGCCTGATCCTGCACGCGCCGGACATCCTCGCGGCGGCGGGCGAGGTTGGCTTGTCGATCATCGACGGCATCCTGAGTACCGACTGGCTGGGCCTTGCCGGGCAACTCGTGGACGCTATCGGAAAAGCGCTCGGCAAGATGGATGAGAATGCGACCACCTTCGGCGACAAAATCGGGCAGCTCATCAACGACCAGTTCACGCCGGAGAAGATCGGCAAGTTCTTCACGAACGCCGGAGAGGTCGCCGTCAAGCTGATTGGGCTGATTGCAGATGGAATCGTAAGCGCGACAACCCACGCATCCGAACTGATTACCGCTATCGGCGGGGCTATTTCCGGAGCGCTGGAAGGGGACGTGCTCGGGGACCTTTCCGGGGTCGGCGTATCCATTATCAACGCGCTTGCCGCCGCGATTACAAAAGCAGCAGGCGGCGCTGCAGCACTGATTACCGCAATCGGGAACCTGATCTCGACGGCACTTAGCGGAGACTCTTTGGGAGATTTGTCTGAGGTCGGCGCTGCCATTATCACTGCGATTTCGAATGCAATACTTTCCGCAGTATCCTCCGCCGGAGAAATACTGAAGGCCATAGCAGGCGTCATCGGGAAGATTAACTGGGCTGACGTTGGCGCTGATCTTGGCGGGCTTGCCGTCAGCCTGATTGACGCGCTTGTAACCGCCGTAAGTTCGGAGGATTTCGGCAGTGTCGTTACGGCTATCGGCGTTACGCTTGGCGGGGCTGCAGGCTCGCTCATGACGGCGGCGTCAGAACTTGTTTCCGCAATCGTGAAGTATTTCCTTGACCCGAATAACTGGGGGCCGCTTGCCGAAGGTTTGAGCGCAATCATCGAGGGCGCAATCAATTTTGTAAAAGCGACATACGGTGCCGGCGAAGATGGGACGCTTATCGATGCGATTCTGGGTGGAAAAACTCAAAACGATGTCGTTGACATGGGAGACATAAAAGTTGTCTACGATGTCGAAGGGGAGATCAATCCAGTCGGGACCCTGTTTGAAAATGGGTATAATGTAGATGCCGTATATAAATATCTGGAAGAAAACGGATTCTCTACCG
>DMNP01000145.1:1148-4678 GCA_003452695.1 Eggerthellaceae bacterium | reverse complement strand
CCCCGCCGCTGGCCGGGCCGTGGGCGGTAATCCCGATTGCGCTTTCGGTGCGTTCTATATATCCTCAATCTTGAATAACTGCATGAAATGCAATAGACTACGATAAGAATAATAAGTCACTCGATGCAATGTTCGGGTGAGGCGTTTGCGCTACAGCTCGGGCAGGTAAGCGCGACGAATGGCCCGACATCGGCAAGAACGCGACGGCAGCCATGGAGGCCCTGAACGATCACAGCCCAGAGGATTTAGCAATCGAGGAGCGTGCGCACCCTGTTCGCTTGCAAGGCTGTCCTCGGGGCGCTCATCGCGCTCGTGGCGGCGCTGGTCGTATTCGGCGCGCCGTTCTTCGTTGTCGTATTCCGCAACCAGATGAGGGGTGGAGGTTATGGGCCGACAAGATTGGGGACGCATTCCCATAACGCGCAGGCGTTTCATCGCCGTATGCGGGGCGGTGGCGGCGGCTGCACTGGCCGGGTGCCGCTCGGAGCGCGGCGACGAGATAGTGAAGGGTATCCGCACGTTCGTCGACGACGCGGGCCGCGAGCACAGTATTCCCACGCCAGAGAACCTGAAAAGCGTCTATTTCACCTCTGCGTTGGCCCAGTTGTTCGTGATGACGCTAAAACCCGAGGTTATGGGCGCCACCTGCAGCCGCTTCACGCAGGAGGACATGAAGTACCTGCCCAACATGAAGGGGCTGGAATACCTGGGCGCCGTGGAAACAGGCCAGATGGACGTGGAGGCCGTTATGCAGGCGGGCATCCAGGTAATCTTCAGCGTGTCTTCGATAGAGCTGGTAGAGGCCAACATCGACGAGGCGGACAACATCCAGAAGCTTTCGGGCATTCCGGTCATACTCATCGACGGATCGACCGAGCGTATCAGCGAGGCCTATCGGAAGATGGGCGATGTCCTGGGCTGCAAGGCCCGGGCAGCCGAGTTGGCCAAGTACTGCGAGCAGGCGGTTGCCCGCGTGACCGAGGCTGTGTCCGATGTGTCCGAGGGCGAGCGAGTGTCGGTGTACTATGCGGAAGGGCCCAAGGGCCTGCAAACCGAACCTGCCAGCAGCCAGCATGCGTGGTCGTTCGTGACGGCGGGTGGCAGGGTGGTGGCTGAAGTGGACTGGTTCGACGCCACGGGCATGTCCGACGTATCGCTGGAATCGGTCATTGGCTGGGATCCCGACGTCATCGTTACCTGGGATGCAGAGGTGCGCGGAGGTGCGGAGGACATCATCCGCACCAGCCCCGACTGGGCGGTCGTGAAAGCCGTGCGCAACGGGCGCGTGTATGCAATGCCCAATGTGCCCGTGGCGTGGGTGGACCGGCCCATGGCATGTAACCGCTTCCTGGGAGTGCAGTGGTTGGCAAACATGTTCTATCCCGACCGCTACGACGTGGACATGGTCGAGGTGGGCAAGGAGTACTACAAGCTGTTCTTCGGCGTGGACGTAACGGATGACGAGATGCAGGGCTTTCTCGGTGCCAGCTATCCGCCGTACCGGGAATAGCCTGCGATGCATCGGGCCGGCGGTTGCTTTCCACAGCTTGGCCATTCGGCAGATGCAAACCGCCCCGGACCTGCATGATTGACGGGTCCGGGGCGGTGCTTCGCTGTCGAGCGTGTGGTTGGCCTGCTTATACGAGCAGGGTGCCCTCGTCGGTGCGCACCGAGCAGGTGCACTTCATGTAGAAGCCCCACTGGATATGCTTGGAGATGTCGAAACGCGACGCTTGCGCCGTGCCGCCGCCGTTGAAGTCGGCCAGATGGTACGGGTCGTTGAACGTGCGGGTGTAGTGTTCGCAGAACAGCACGATGGGCTCGTTGTTCACGCTGATGCCGATGGACAGGTAATAGAAGTTGAAGGTGAGCTCCTTCACCTCCGCCTCACCGCCGACGCGCTTCACGTTCATGTTGCCTGCCCACTGCTTGCGGTCGTGATGCTGCTCCCAACGGCTTTCCACGTTCAGCTCGCCCGTGGCCTCGACGGCGATGCCGCAGCCCTCGGCCTTCTTGGTAACCGTGCCCTTGCCCTGCAGCGAATAGTTCTCGTCGCGGGTTGCCTCGTCGCAGCCGATGGCGGGCAGATATGCGCGCAGGATGGCAACCTGTTCCTTGGTCAGCACGGAGCCGGCCGGGCAGTTGTCCATTATTTCCTCGACCGCCGCATAGATTTCCTCTTCGTTTTCGGGCACGTCGATCAGCTGCGCGTCGGCCTCGTTGTAGAAATCGCCGATTGCCGTGAAGATCTTTTCCATAGCACGAAATCCTTTCTCGCTTGCCCGGCCCATTGCCGGACCTTCGCAAGAAGTATATATAATAAAGTATAATACTCAAATAGGAATAAATATAACAAAATGTTATGGGCACTGACGAGTGGACAGCCCTTGGCATCGCTGGTCCCATTCTGGCAGAACCGCGGCCAAAGGCAAAAGATGCAATGCGGCCCGTAGGCGAAGCGCAAGCAGGTGAAAGCGGCGTGAACGAAGACTTCAGATACATTGCGGCCATAGCCGACCATGGCTCCATCAGCAGTGCGGCTCGGGCGATGAACATTACTCAACCGGGCTTGTCCCAGCGTTTGCGCAGGCTGGAATGCCAGATGGGGTGCGATTTGTTCGAACGGGCCACTGTGCCGCTGAAAGCCACCCCGGTGGGAGAGGTCTATTTGAAATATGCGCGCAGGGCCATTGCCGCCGAGGACAGCATGCGCCGCGAGGTGGCCAGCGCGATGAAGCGTCACCGTGCGAAGCTGAGCGTGGGGGTGTCGGCTCCGCGGGCGAACGCATTGCTGGCATCCCCCATCGTCTCGTTTTACGAGACGCACCGCGGGTGCACCTTGGAGCTGCACGAGATGAGCTCGCTTTCGCAAATGCACCGGCTGTTCTTGGACGACGACATCGATTTCGCAGTCCTCACGCCCATGGCGCCCGATCCTTCGCTGTACAAGACCGAGGTCCTGTGTCACGAGAAGCTCGTCATAGTGGCATCGCAGCACCTGACTGCTCCGCAGCTGCGGCAAGCGCGTGAAGGCAGGCTGGGTATCCGGCAGCTCGAGGGGATGCCCTTCGTGCTGCCCACTTGCGGCGACTACTTCGATCCGCTTATCAGCCGCATGATAGACATGTCGCGCGCCATGCTGGATGTCGTCGTGCGCGATTGCAGTGCCGAACTCGCGCTTTCATTGGTGCGCGACGGCCTGGGGGTGTCCATCGTCCCATCCACGTGGATAGCGGGTCGTTCCGGTCTGTGCGTGTTCGAGATAGACGGCGTCGCAGCCGGAAACGTCTTGCGCTATATCCGTCGCAACGATCGGGCCATATCGGACGAAGAGGCCCTGTTCATGGATATCCTGCGAAATTGGCTTTCTTTCTAGGCATCTAGACTCCTGACGAAACGAAACTGACGAACCCGAGAAAACCCTTGCATGGTTCCAGCGCACACTGCTCGGTTAATCCGCCGCCGCCTTTAAAAGTCCACGCGCGCGCAAGCTGATCGGCGCCTTTGAATAGGACTGCCAGGCCGCTTTA
>DMNP01000145.1:0-1062 GCA_003452695.1 Eggerthellaceae bacterium | reverse complement strand
TAAAGCGGCCTGGCAGTCCTATTCAGTCTGATATATATTCAAAAGCAAAGCCGAAGCCAAGCCCGAATCCCCTCTCCCCGCCCCGCGCGCTGGCCGGGCCGTGGGCAGTAGCCCTTGCATGTGCGTACAATTTGGAGGCCGGCGTTCGTGCTTGCGATTTCCAATTCGCGTGCTATTATGAACCAGCTAATCAAGTGAAGGCGCTGCCTTCCACCTGGTTCGGCGCTTCGAGCAGCCGATGGGTCGCATGAATACGGAAACGTTCGCCGTATGGCGTGGGTTTTGAATGCATGTGCCCGCTCGAAGCGGGTTTTTTGTTGGTTGTGCCGATAGGTGCATCGGCACGCGATAGGAACGTAGAAAGTAGGTGAGCGCAATAGCAGCTCAGGAGCCCAGGCTCAACGAACAGATTACGGTGCGCGAATGCAGGCTCATCGGATACGACGGAAACCAGATGGGAATCTATCCCACGGTGCAGGCCCGTCGCATTGCCGACGACCAGGGCTACGACCTGGTCGAGATTGCGCCGAACGCCGATCCCCCCGTATGCCGCATCATGGACTACGGCAAGTACAAGTACGATCAGGCGATAAAGGCCAAGCAGGCGCGCAAGAACCAATCGAAGATCGAGACCAAGGAAATGAAGTTCCGCCCGAAGATCGACGTGGGCGACTACACCACCAAGAAGAAGCACGTGCTGCGCTTCTTGGGGCAGGGCAACAAGGTTAAGATCACCATCATGTTCAGGGGGCGCGAGATGTCGCACCCCGACCAGGGTTTGTCTATCCTCGAGCGACTTGCCGACGACCTGAAGGACGTCGCGGTCATCGAGAGCCCGCCGAAGATGGAGGGGCGCAACATGCACATGCTCATCGCGCCGCTGCCCGCCTCGGCGAAGAAGAAGAAGGATGCAGAGTCGAAAGACGAAGGAAAGGACGAATAAATGCCCAAGATGAAGACGCATCGCGGTTCCGCCAAGCGCTTCCGCGTAACCGGTTCCGGCAAGATCATGCGCGCAAAGGCCTACAAGAGCCACATCCTGACCAAGAAGAGCCCCAAGCG
>DMNP01000167.1 GCA_003452695.1 Eggerthellaceae bacterium | reverse complement strand
ACCAAGAAGAGCCCCAAGCGCAAGCGCAACTTCCGCAAGGAGACCGAGATCGCAGAGGCCGATCGCAGGGTCGTAGCCCGCAATCTGGGCCTTCGTTAATGTCAGCTGACGGACCCGCGCGAAAGCGGTTTCGTGGACCCAAAGGAGATTTATCATGGCTCGTGTAAAGCGTTCCGTTAACGCCCGCAAGAAGCGCCGCACCGTTCTCGCCCGTGCGAAGGGCTATTATGGTGCGAAGTCGCGCACCTATACCAAGGCCAAGGAACAGGTGCAGCATTCGCTGCAGTACCAGTATCGCGACCGTCGCAACAAGAAGCGTGAAATCCGCAAGCTCTGGATTACCCGCATCAACGCCGGCGCCCGCGCCAACGGCATGTCCTATTCCGTGTTCATGAACGGCCTGAAGAAGGCTGGCGTGGAGCTGGACCGCAAGGTGCTCTCCGACATGGCCATCAACGACCCGCAGGCCTTCGCCCAGCTCGTCGAGATTGCCAAGGCCGCCCTGGCCGCCTAGCGCCGACCGCACAAAGCGCACCACATTCGGAAAAGCCCCGCACAGGGGCTTTTCTCTTGATGGGACAACGAGGCTATTGCGCCCGAAACCGGCCGGGCTGCGGGTGGTTACATAATGAGCCAGCGGAAGCGACCTTGCGGCCCATTCACGCTCGAACTGCATACCGCACGTGGTAAAGTAGACGAATCGCCAGGAAATAGACGAAAGGGGCTCTCATGCCTGTGAAAATCGGTTTGGTCGGCACCGGCACCGTCGGCGGCGGGTGCATCGACATCATCCAGAACCATCGGGAAGACTTCAAGCGCCACTACGGCATCGACATCGAGCTCGTGCGCGTGTGTTCGCTCGATGCGGCCGAGGCCGAGGCCCATGGGGTGGGCCATCTGTTCACGGCCGACTTCAACGAGATAATCAACGACCCCGACATCGATATCGTCATCGAGCTGATCGGCGGCACGGGCGTGGCGCGCACCATCGTCTTGAATGCGCTGAAGGCGGGCAAGCATGTGGTAACCGCCAACAAGGCGCTCATGGCCACGGCTGGCCAGGAAATCTTCGCCGCGGCGGACGCATCCGGCGTGGAAATAGCCTTCGAGGCAAGCGTCGGCGGCGGCATTCCCATTATCGGCCCGATGAAGCACTCGCTTATATCCAACGAGGTGTCGTCGGTGCTCGGCATCGTGAACGGCACCACGAACTACATGCTCACCCGCATGGACGAGGATGGCATGCCCTACGACGATGTGCTGGCCGAGGCCCAGGCGAAGGGATTTGCCGAGGCCGACCCCACGGCCGACGTGGACGGCTTCGACGCTGCGGCAAAGATTGCCATCCTGGCGTCGATCGCCTTCAGTTCGCGCGTGGTGCTGGACGACGTGCACACCGAGGGCATCCGCGGCGTGCAGCCCATCGATTTGAAGACGGCCCACGACATGGGCTATGCCGTGAAGCTGCTGGCGCTGGCGCACCGGCTGCCCGAGGGCGTGGACGTGCGCGTGCATCCCACGATGATTCCCGAAACGCACCAGATGGCCAAGGTAAACGGCGTGTACAACGCCATCTATGTGACCGGCGATGCTGTTGGCGAGACGATGTTCTTCGGCGAGGGCGCGGGCGCAGGTCCTGCCGCGAGCGCCGTGATGGGCGATGTGCTGGAAGTTGCGCGCCACATTTCCCTGGGCATTCGTCCCATCGTCGGCTGCACGTGCACCGACCAGCTGGCTATCGTGCCCATGGACAATTTGCAGACCCGCTACTACATTCGCCTGGTGGTGCCCGACCGCGTGGGCGTGCTAGCGTGCGCGGCCGACGTCTTCGCGAAAAACGACGTGTCGCTGCGCCTGGTATCGCAGGAGGGCACGCGCGATCGCGACGCCGTGAACCTTATCTTCATCACGCATACCGCGCGTGAGAAGAACATCCGGCTTGCCCTGGAAGCCCTGGGAGCCATGGACGACATGCTGCAAGCAGACCCCACCGTCATCCGCGTGGAAGACTAATGAATCGTTGGGGACGTAGCGCGCATGTGCGGGGTACGTCCCCAACGATGCTAGTTGTCGTCAGTTGTCGGTCGTTGCTCCATCCAGCTCGAACAGCTGGGGAAACTCCTGCTTCAACCGGCCGACCTGGAAACCGATGACGGTGTCCAGGTTGCCCTCGATGTGGTCGACGAACGCACCCGCCGCGCCCTGGATGCCGTAGGCGCCCGCCTTGTCGAACGGTTCGCCAGAATCGATGTAGGCGTCGATTTCGTCGTCGGACAGTTCCCTGAAGTACACGTAGGTCGTGTCGACGAAGGTCCGGTTGAACACGCCGACGTCCTTGCCGGCCTGTGCGTTCACCATCCAGAACGATACGGCCGTGTGCACGTCGTGGCCGTGGCCCGAAAGCGCGCGCAGCATGCGCACGGCATCGGCGCGGTCGCGTGGTTTGCCGAAAATCTGGCCGCGGAACACGACCATCGTATCGGACCCGATTACGGCCATCGCGCCTTCGTATTCGGGCGTGACCAGCTGCTCGATGGCGGCCATCGCCTTGCGCTTGGCCAGTTCCCCCACGGCATTCACCGGGTCTTCGGCAAGCCGCGCGTCTATCGTCTCGTCGGCGTCTACGGCATGCACGCGAAACGCCACGCCCGCCTGTTCCAGCAGTTCCCGGCGCCGGGGCGACGCGCTGGCCAGCACGATGTCCAAGTTCATGCGATTCCTTCTTTCGGCATGCCGCCCGTCCGGTGCGGCCGCATTATCGGGCCAGGCGGCTCGGGCGGGCGGCGGCTTGCGGTTGCTCACTTCTTGCGGCGAATGCGAAACGACGCCATGGGTTCGATGCGCACGCCCTGTTTGTTGGCGCTTACGGCAAGGTTTCCCTGCACGTTGGCCACATAGCCACCGACAGGCTTGCCGTCGTGGAACGCGGCAAGCACCGCTTCCACCGTTGCGGTGTCGATGCGCTCGTCGGCCCCGAGGAAACGCTCGAGCACCTTTATGGCCACGCGCCGCTGCAGCGGCAGCGCCTCGGCCGCCAGCCAAGGCGAAAGCACGCAGCCCTGCTCGGCCGGCTCGAGCCACATGACGTGCTGGTCGAACAGGTCGGTTGCCATCTTGTCCAGCATGTCGTCCTCGTCGCCTATCAGGTTCATCGTGCGCGTCAGCGTATCGACGAGGCGCGGGTTGCGCTCCAGCGCGCGAGGAACTATCTCGTGGCGAACGTAGGCGCGGAACCGGTCCGTGTGCTCGTTGGTGGCGTCTTCGCGCCAGAGCATTTCGTGTTCGTCGCGAACGACGGGCAGCTCGCGTTCTATGCGCTCGATTACATAGTCGCGCAGATCTTGGCGTGAAACGTCCAGCAGGGGCCTCGCCACCTGTCCGTTCAGGTACAACATGGAACGGAAGCCCCCGGGCCCCGTTCCCACGATGGATCGCATGTAGAAGTTCTCGATACGGTCGTCTGCCGTGTGCGCCACGAACATGCGCCCCTGCGATATGGGGGCTTCGCGCATGCGACATACGTCGGCCAGCGCGTCGTTTGCCACCTTGTAGCGTTCGCGGCGGGCGACGGCTTCGATGTTTCCGTGCTCTTCCTGTGCGATGGATGCCACGTCGATGCGCTTCGCGACGAAGGGGATGCCGAGCACTTCGGCAAGGTGCCGCACGAAATCCTCGTCGGCATCGGCGTCGGCGCCGCGCAGCCGATGGTTCACGTGCAGCATCGTCAGCGGTCCGATCTTGTCTGCATCGCGCAGCTCCTTGGCAATGTAGGCCAGCGCCGTGGAATCGGACCCGCCCGATACCATCAGCAGCACCGGCGCGTCGATGTGCGCCATGTCGTGTGCGCTGATCGTTGCCAGCGCCTTCTCGATAACGTTCATCTTGCCAATCCCTCCCTCGTACACGCGACGATTATACAATAGCTGATACATTACCTCAGAGGTAATGTATCATTTCAAACAGAGATGCGGCCAATTTCGCGGCCATGCTTCCAGATATGCTAGCATCGTTGGGGACGTACCCCGCATATTCGGGGTACGTCCCCAACGATGCTAGAGGAGAGTCTTGTGGCGGGATTTGCATTCGACATGGACGGGACCCTGATGAACACCATCGGGGCATGGCACGCGGCCGAGCAGCGGGTGCTTCGGTATGCCGGCGTTACCATTACGAAAGCCGAGCGCGACGAGTTGAACGCGCTTACGCTGCAAGAGGCCGGGGCGTGGTTCCACGAGCGCTACGGCATCATGGACGATGCCGACGAGGTGGTCGGCCTTATCCTGGAAAACCTGCTGGACTTCTATCGCAACGATTCCGAAGCCAATCCGGGAGTTGCCGATTTCGTAAGCGCCGTGCACGGTGCCGGTGCGCCCGTGTGCGTGCTGTCGTCGAGCCCCCAGCTGTTCTTGCGCACGGGGCTAGCGCGCACGGGATTGAAGGAATATTTCCCCGACCATCTGGTCATATCCGCCGAAGACCGCGGCTGGACCAAGCGCGATCCGAAAACGTTTTCCCACGTATGCGCACTGCTCGGCACCGATCCCGCCGAAACCTGGCTGTTCGACGACAGCTGGTACGCGTTGGCAAGCGCCCGCGAAGCCGGCCTGCGCACGGTGGGGGTGTTCAGCAGTGACGGTTGCGGCACCCACGACGAACTGGCGCGCTACGGCGATT
Organism: Eggerthellaceae bacterium; assembly: GCA_003452695.1. GTDB lineage: Bacteria > Actinomycetota > Coriobacteriia > Coriobacteriales > Eggerthellaceae > UBA9715. The sequence continues at coordinate 5,305 of DMNP01000167.1, read as the reverse complement.
ACGTCGTCGACTCCTTCGCCGAGCTGGACCCCACCGATTTCATCGCATAGCATGAACGGGGGTCTGTCCCCCGTTCGTCCGAGGCGCGTTCGGCAATTGGCTTGCGAGGCGGGTTGTTCGCGTGTCGCTACTGCTCGTTGGTGCCGATTATGCTGTTCACGATGGCGCTGACGATGCTGATGACGATGCTGCCGAAAAAGGCGCTGCCGAAGCCGTCGATGGCAATGCCGCTGCTGAAGATGCCGGTGGCGGCCCAGGCGGCCAGCTCCAGCAGAAGCGCGTTCACCACCAGATAGAAGATGCCGAGCGTAAGTACCGTTATAGGCAGGCTGAGCACTTGCATGATGGGCTTCAGCCCCACGTTTATCAGCGAAAGCACCAGCGCCATTGCCGCGATGGCCAAGGTGGAGTTGGCCCCGACCGGCGTTATCCCGGGAACGATCCAAACGGCGGCCCCCACCGCCACCGCGCTTACAATCCAGCGGATGATGAAATTCATAGCGCCTCCCTGCCTCGTGTTTTCTGCCACGGTATCATGGTTTGCAGCGAAAGGAAGAAACGGTGAAGCAGACGTTTAAAAGTGGAAAGGGCGGACCTTCCGCCAAGCGGCGCCAGCACGTTCGGGCGGCGGGAGCGGCGCAGCAGGGCGGACGGGGCTCTGCACGTGTGCAAGCGTGCCCAGCGGCGCGCGCATGCGGCGCTTGCTCGCAGGTGAACGTGCCCTACGACCAGCAGATTGCCGCGAAGGACGATTGCATACGCGCCCTGTTCGCGCAGTTCCCCAGCGCCGAGCTGCGCCCGTGTGCGGCCATGGACGAGCCGTACCGCTACCGCAATAAGGTAACCTCGCCGTTCGCGCCGGGCAAACGCGGCCCGAACGGCGGGCGCGACATACTGGTCGGCATGTACGCTGCAGGCACCCATCGCATCGTGGACACGCAAGGTTGTCTCGTGGAAAACGAACGCGGCCAACAGGTCGTGCGCGCCGTGCGCTCCATCATGCTGAAACACGGCATAGCCCCCTACGACGAGGACCGCGGCACCGGCTTCGTGCGCCATGTGGTGGTGCGCGTTGGCCACGAGAGCGGCGAGGTGCTGGTCACGGTCGTTACCAACGGCGATCAGTTCCCCAATTCGAAGGGCTTCTGCCGCGAGCTCGTGCGCCGTTGCCCGTTCGTGACGACCATCGTGCAGAACGTGAACACGCGCCGCACGAACGTCATCCTGGGCGAACGCGAGCAGCGCCTGTACGGCCCGGGCTTCATCCTCGACACGCTCTGCGGCCTGAGCTTCCGCATTTCGTCGCAATCGTTCTATCAGGTGAACGCCGTTCAGACGACCGTGCTGTATGAACGGGCCATAGCCCTGGCTGGCCTGGGTGGCACCGAGCGGGCCATCGACGCCTATTGCGGCACGGGCACGATTGGGCTGGTGGCGGCCAAGCGGGGGGCTGCGCAGGTAATCGGCGTGGATTCGGTGGAGTCGGCCATCCACGACGCGCGCGAGAACGCCCGGCACAACGGCATTGCAAACGCGCGCTTCGTCGTGGCCGATGCGGCCGATTTCATGCGCGCCCAGGCTGCGGAAGGGCAGGGTGCCGACGTGGTCTTCATGGACCCGCCGCGCGCGGGGTCGACCGAACAATTTCTGGACGCGTTGGCAATCCTGGCGCCCGCGCGCGTGGTCTACATCAGCTGCAATCCTGAAACGCAAGTGCGCGACGTGTCGTATCTGGCGCAGAAGGGCTACAAGCTGCGCATCGTTGTCCCGGTCGATATGTTTCCGCATACCGACCACGTGGAGTGCATAGCCCTGATGGAAAACGCAGGGAACCGTTCCATGCGGCAATAAGCCTCGTGTTGCCCAAGCCCCGTATTGCCCTAGACTGCGAGACGCCTATCGCAAGGACAGCGGCAGCGCGCCGGATGCAACTAGCACGCATGCCCACAAGACGAGGAACTTGCCGAAGCCAAGCCCGAACCCCCACTCCCCGTTCCCGCCGCTGGACGGGCCGCGGCAGTCATTTTTTCTGTATGCTGAAAGGTGTGATCTGCGCATAAAACTTCAATTCAAACATCCAACTTTAGATTTGCCATGATCATTGCCATTCGAAGGAATGTAGACTTTAACTATGCAAATATCGCCAGCGAAGTCGGCGTGAGCGAGCCCACGATAAAAAACTGGGTATCCATCCTCGAGCGCACGGGAATCGTCTATATCCTTCAACCGTACAGCTCCAGTGCGCTCAAGCGGGCAATTAAAACTCCCAAAATATACTTCAGAGACACGGGGCTTGCGTGCTACCTTACGCGCTGGACATCTGCCGATGCCCTGAAAAACTCCGCAGTAGCAGGCAGCATGTTCGAGACCTTCGTGGTGTCCGAGATGTTGAAGTCGTACAGCAACGAAGGAATGGATTACACGTCCAGCATCTATTACTACCGGGGCAAAGATAGAAAAGCGACGACAGAAAACGAAATTGACCTGATTATCGAAGAGGATGGCGTGCTGTATCCTATCGAGATAAAGATGACGGGCAATCCGAAGGCAGGCATGGGGAGCACCAACCAAGTGCTCGACAATATACCGAATAAGAAGCGGGGGATGGGAGTTGTTCTTTGCATGATCGATAAGAAGACTTACCTCCGCGAGAACTTGCTTGCCTTGCCAATCGAATACGTTTAGAGTTGCGCTGCAGTGTCGTAGGGAGCAAGTCATAGGACGGATATGTTCGCGCAAGCAATGAATTCGTTTAGGGCTTTCAAGGAGACGTTCGAGGACTACAGTGCTATGGAGAAGTACTTCGACATAAACGAGCAGGGCTACAGCATCCGCTGCAAGCTGTATTGCGAGGATCCGCGCGAGATTGCGCGTGTGGTCGTGTGCTGCCATGGATTCGGCGGGCACAAGGACAACCGCGCGGCCGCCACGTTTGCCCAGCGCATAATCGCCAAATGGAAGGGGACGGGCGTCGTCGTGTTCGACTGGCCGTGCCATGGCGACGATGCGCGCAAGAACCTCGTCCTCGACGAATGCGATGCATACCTGGGAATAGTCGCGGCGCATGTGTCGGAAGCCTATGCGACTGACGAGCTGTACGCATACGGCACGAGCTTCGGTGGATACCTGATCTTGCGCTACCTTGCCCTGCATGGCAACCCGTTTCGCAAGATAGCGCTGCGTTGTCCGGTTATCGACATGTACCACACCTTCCTGTCCGCCATTGCTTCGGAAGACGATTTGCGCAAGCTGCAGGGCGGAAAGGTCGTGCTTGTTGGCTTCGATCGCAAGGTGAAGGTGGGCAAGCGATTCATCGACGATCTTCGGGAGGCGGACATTCGCGCATGCGAGTATTTCGACTATGCCGAAGACATTCTCGTGCTGCACGGCACCGACGACGAGGTGGTGTCGTTCCAGGAATCCCGTGCGTTCGCCGACGACAACGTCATCGAGTTCGTGCCCGTCGAAGGCGCCGACCATCGCTTCCGCGACCCCAAGAAGATGGATGCCGCAATTGCGCGCATCATCGATTTCCTGCGGTCCTAGGGAAGACAACGGGGGCGGAGGATGTTGTCTTCTCGCGCTGCGAGCAGAACTGCGATGGCGCTTGGCCGAGAAGACAACATCCTCCGTCCCCGTTGTCTTCCGGTTGCGTCGGCGCCCGAAGCGGGTGCAGCTACTTGCGGTAGATGATCATGCCCACGTAGCGCAGCCTGCCGTTCTCGAAGCCATAGTCCAGGCCGGCGCGCTTGCAGGTTTCGCCGACGGCCACGCCATGCGCGGAAAGCGAGAGTCGCTGCTCATCGGGTTTCAGGCAGGGAGCGTCGGGATACGAGCAGGGCGCGCACAGGTCGCAGCCCCCGGTCGAGAATTCCAGCACGTCGGCGAACTGGCTGCGCATCTCGGCTGCCAGCTGGTCCAGGCGCTGGTGATGAAGCGTGCGGGTTTCCTCGAGCGCCTCCCAATCCTCGTAGATGTCCACGTCGTCGCGCACGGTCTGCACGAGCACGCCGGCATCCTTGCCCTCGAAGTGCGCCCGGCGTTCCTCGTAGGACCCGGCGCCCGGCGGGCAGGTCCAGCACGACGCGTACTTGCGGCAGGCTTTCGGATTGCAGCCGGAGGTAAGCTCTTCGCTGAGCGCTATGGCGTCGATGCCGATGGCCGCGCTTCTCTCGAAGCCGATTTCCCGGGCTCGGTTTGCGGTGTCGAACATGGGATCCTCCTTGCGTCGGTGCGCTGCAACGCGCACGATGGCCCGAACGTCGTTTCCGATTCTAATACGGGCGTGCGGCGGCGTCTATGCGCGTCTACATGCGCGTGTAAACTTCGTGGCTGTTCATAAGGCGTTGCCGTATCGTCAGGTGCGAATTGGCTGCGAATGGTAAACTTCTCCTTTGATTATCAACCGCAGGAAGAAGCGTGAATCATGCATAAGGACATTCAGGAAATACTGTACGCCGATACCGAGATAAAGGCGCGCGTAGCCGAGATTGGCGCGGCGCTGACCGACCAATACTCCGAAGTTGCCGACCGGGGCGAAGGCGTGCTGTTGCTGTCGGTGCTGCGCGGGGCCGCCATCTTCATGGCCGACTTGGCACGCGCAACTGAAATTCCCCTGGAAATGGACTATATGGCGCTGTCGTCGTATGGCAGCGGCGCGAAGAGCTCGGGCAACGTGAAGGTCGTGAAGGGCCTGACGAGCGACATCCGCGGCAAGCACGTGGTAGTGGTCGAGGACATCTTGGACTCGGGGCTTACACTGCAGTTTTTGCTGGAATACCTGAAGCAGTACGAGCCCGCATCCGTCGAGATAATCACCTTGCTGCGCAAGCGGACGAAGGCCCAGGTGGACATCGAGTGCGCACACGTCGGCTTCGAATGCCCCGACGAATTCATCGTGGGCTATGGCCTGGACTATGCCGAACGCTATCGCAACCTGCCCTACATCGGCATCCTGAAGCCGGAAGTTTACGAATAGACATCAGAAACGAAGCCAGAGAAATAAGCCGGAGAGACGACGCGCATGCCACAGAACAACCCGCAATACAGAGGAAACACCCCCGATAACAAAAACATATTCATTTGGATCATCGTTGCCCTGGTCATAGCCTTCGTCGTGGGCCAGCAGTTCATGATGGCCCGGTCGGCCGGCGACCAGGACAAGCCGCTGGTAACCGACACGCTGCTCACTTCGGAGTTCCTGCAGGCCTTGGAACAGGACCGTGTGGTGTCGGTCGTGTACGATGCGCGTGCCTATACGGTAACGGGCACGTATTATCCCGCAGTAACGGCAGGGAAGACCGGC
>DMNP01000415.1 GCA_003452695.1 Eggerthellaceae bacterium | reverse complement strand
GCCGCCGAAGCGCTCGAGGTCGGCCCGTGTCAGCTCGTCGTAGGGCATCTAACGCTAGTCGAGCTCGCCGCCGTCTACGACGCCGTTCACGAAGTCGGCAGGGGCGAGGGCGGGATCGATGCTTTGGCGGGAGTCTCCGCTCCATTGGTATGAATCGCATGATCCGCCGCCGCCGGCCCATGCGCCGCCGGAGATCGCTTCGATATCCGTATCCGAGAGCTTGTAGCCCTCGCTCTTGGCCAAGGCCAGCAGCTCCTCGGGGCTCGTGCAGGCCTTCGCCTTCTCGCGCAGCTCGGGGCTGATATCCACATCTTTGAAATCCATGGTACTCCCTTCTCTGTCATGATTATTCGACTGCATTCTCATCATAAGCATCTTCGGCTGCATTTGAGCACATGGCATGCCAGATGTTCCAGATTGTCACGGTTTTATGCTCAATGATGCGGTTTTCTTCGTACAATCAAAGGCGATGGGCCGCCTTCATCGGCGCCCGCGCTCACGGATGCGCCCTTGAATCTCCCGGAAAGGAAGCCGATGAACAATCCGACCATGCTCGTGAACGAATCGCACCCGCTGCCGCTGGATTGGCAGCCCGACGACCTCGTGGACCTGTGGAAGGTGCAGCCGCGTCACTATCTGCTGTATCCCCGCAGAACGCGCCTGTCCGAGTGTGCGACCGACGCCGCCAACGCGCTGTTCGAGCAGGCCGAGCGCGAGGGATTCGACGATTTCATGATTCTGAGCGCCTTCCGCTCGAGCGACTACCAGGCAGGACTGTTCGCAGACAGCTCGGATGGCTACGTCGCGCGCCCTGGATGCAGCGAGCACCAGACGGGGCTTGCCATGGACATAGCCCAAGTCGGGCGCGGCATGAGCCTCGACGACGCCCACGCAGCCTGGCTCGCCGAGAAATGCTGGGAATATGGCTTCATCGTGCGTTACCCGGAAGGCCGCGAGGACGTTACCGGCTATCCACCCGAACCGTGGCACCTGCGCTATGTCGGGCACGCCGTTGCGATGGAGATGCGCGAGCACGGCTGGGTCCTTGAGGAATGGCACGAGGCGCACGGCCAGCTCGAAGCCTGCCGCATGGCGGAAATCGACCGGTACTATCGGGAGACAAGACTTGGCCGGGAAATCGCCAGCACCGAGTTGGTCACCACCCGCAAGATGCTCTACGACAAGGTGACCGACACCCTGGAAGATCACTACGCGCCGCTTATGGATTACACGCGCTACCGCGAAATCGAGCTGTTGGCCGAGGAGCTGACACGGGCCGGCGTCGAGGGCGCCATAGCCGAGGTCGGCGTCGAGCTGGGCTACACGAGCGAGATTCTGAACCGAGCGTTTCCGGACCGCAAGCTGTACCTGTACGACTCCTTCGACGGCTTCGACGAGGAGGCGATGCGAGAAGAAAGCGAGAAGTACGCGCTTCCGCCGGACTTCTCCGACAGATGGAAAGCCATACGGCCCGGCCCCAAGTTCGGTGTCCAGATGGTGCAAAGCCGCCTCCCCCATCGGGAAAATGCGATTATCAGGCAAGGCTTCTTCCCCGAGACAGCTTGCCAGCACGATTCAGACGTCGTCTTCGCATTTGTGATGCTGGACGTCGACTTGCACAGGACCACCGTGCAAGGAATCAGGTTCTTCTGGCCGCGCCTGGCGAACGGCGGCTACCTGATGATCCACGACTACAACACCGATTACCTGAAAGGCGTCCACGACGCCGTGGCGGAGGCCGAAAAGGAGCTGGGGCGTTTCATGCGGGTCCCCATCCCCGATCTTGGCGGTTCGCTTGTCATCCAAAAACCTTGGTGAATGCCAAAATAAAACGAAGATCATCACACCAACAGGGCATCGAGCACGGCAGCGAGGTCGCGCAGCAAGGCGCAATCGGCGAGTGGATCCATGGTCGACATGATGGACATCAGGCGGCGCTTGCCGTCGGCGCCGATTACGATGGCGGCGTCGTCGTACGTGTTGGGGCGGCGCTCGTTTTCGTGTATCCACCCGGGTTTGGAGTACACCAAGCGACGAGCGCCGAGCGCCTCGCGTATAAACGACCTGGTCGAATGGTTGAAAGTCGCTTTCCATGCATCCACGTACGCGCCATCGGATTCCGCATACGCCATCATATGCGTCCACACGAGCGCCTGTTCGCGCGGCGTGTAATAATCCCATGAGACGATAGGGCGAACGCCTACACGCGCAAGCCAATCTCCGAATTCCTGCTCGCTACCGTAATTCGACCTCAGCACCGTGTACGCTTTGTTGCTCGATTGCGCGATGCAGCCCTCGACGTGCCCCGCGATTTCGTCCCACGCGATGCGGCCCCGCTCGAGGTGCTCCTGGAACAGGTAGGTCACCCACATCGCCTTCACAGTGCTCGCGCCGAAGAACATCGTGTCGACGTTCAGGGTAAGCGTTTTGCCCGCGCGCTCGTCGAACACGGCGAACCCCACGTCTGCGCCAAGCGCCCGGATGCCCTCGACCGCAGAAGCAAGGCGCGCGAGACGTGCATCGCCGATGCAGGGGCTGTTCGCACCGCTCGAAAGCGCACCATACTCGCTCATCGGGGCATTGCGAATAAGCTCGCAGCACATCTGCTGGTTCTCCGATATCGATGCATGCATCAAAGGAGCCTCCTTTGACCTCGACTCTGCTCACATCATATAGAATGTGCGACGGGAAAACACGGCGAACGATCAAGGACGGTTGAAGCGTGAGGGGAAAGGCGAACCGCATAAGGCTCGGGTTTGTAGGCGATGTGTGCCTTGCCGATAACTACACACCTGTTATAGCGCTCGACGAGATTGGGTCCACCGACGTGAGCGACGGCGTGGACGCGCGCTTTATCCGTCTCATGCACGACATGGACCTCATGTGGGCGAACAACGAATTCTGCTACAGCGACCACGGCGAGAGGATGCCGAACAAGCAGTTCGCGTTCCGCGCGAAGACGACCAACGTGCGTTATCTTGCCGATTTGGGCATAGATGTCGTCGGGCTGGCCAATAACCATGTGTTCGACTATGGCGAGCAGGCATTTCTCGACACTCTAGAAACGCTCAAGGGCGCGGGAATCCCCTACGTCGGTGCCGGGCGCGACCTCGCTACCGCGCAAGCACCCGTCTACCTGCAGGCGGGCGGGCTTACCGTGGCCTACGTCGCCGCTTCGCGCGCCGAGAAGGTGCGCATGACACCCGAAGCCACCGATACGACGCCGGGCATCCTGCTGTGCTACGACAATAGCCGTTTTGTCGCGTCCATCCGCGAGGCGGCAGCCCATGCCGACTATGTGATCGCACTTCCCCACTGGGGCATCGAGCGCGAGACCGACCTTCAGGACGAGCAGACGCACGGCGCTCACGCTTACATCGACGCAGGCGCCGATGTGGTCATCGGTACGCACGCGCACTGCTTGCAGGGAATCGAGTTCTATGAGGGAAAGCCCATCCTCTACAACCTGGGCAACTTCTGGTTCGATGGCTTCAAGGGCCTCACCGCCTTAGCCGAGCTGCAACTGCCCGCTGTGGTGGAATGCACCGGGCGCGGCGTGAACCCCTCCGATGTTCGCCTGGTGCTGCATCCCGGATGGCAGCAGATGGCCATCACGTCCTGGATCGATGCCCCCGGTGACCGCGCAGGCGCCTTCCGCTACATCGAGGACATTTCCGTGAATGCATCCGTCGATGAAGCGGGCTTCGTAAGCGAAATATGAGGCTCAAGCATCCCGTTATGGGCGTTCTCGCAACTGCCTGAAGGCATCCTGGAGCTTTTAGTGTCTAAACTTTCCGATGGCTTTTCCTCGACCTGGTATTGTGCTGACAAATTTCAGTATTTTTTGAAAGTTTGGACACTAATTAGACAGAGACCTCATGGATGCCGATGTGGTGACCAAACTCTACAGCGGCTACCGCCACGAGATCTATAACTACGACGATATCAAGTTCGTAGTCGAAGAAACCATCATCGAGTGGTTGTTCATGCAGCTGTAAAACATTGAAGGCGGAAACGTCGGGCAAGCTGATCTTTTGCTAGCGGGCTCAGTGTTGGACCTGCACGACGCGTACCCAGATTGCTGTCATGTATAACCGTATTTAGCTGCGCAGGACGGCGTATGCCCATGGCGGCAAACAGTTGGCTTTTACACGTGCTTTCCAGTTACAGGACATCACAATTGCAGGCGCACGACGCGGCTGCAATCGTGATGGGAAACCTAAAGGGACCTCTGGCGAGGCGTTTGATGCAGCCTCACCCCAGGGAGCTCGAATTAAATATCATGGTAGGTTTTGCATTCGCTGTCATCAGGTATTGACCCCCACGAGCCACCTGACACAGCTTCAAGCTCGGTCTCGGAGAGCTTGTAGCCCTCTTTTTTAGCAAGTGCCATGATTTCTTCGGGTGTCTTGCACGCTTTGGCCTTCTCGCGCAGCTCGGGGCTGATATCCATGTTCTCGAAATCCATAGCGCATCTTTTCTCATTCAGGGCAAAGTATCCGACCCCATCCCGCTATCGATGTCGCCGTGCGCATAGCCTCAGCAATGCATACTGAAGTTCATGCAGAGATCTTCAGGGCATTCAAAACTCTTACAACCATCCCAGACACCGCCTCCCGAAACAGCCTCCATCTCCGCCTCGGAGAGCTTGTAGCCCTCGCTCTTGGCCAGCGCCAGCAGCTCCTCGGGGCTCGTGCACGCCTTCGCCTTCTCGCGTAGCTCGGGGCTGATGTCGAGGTTCTTTAAATCCATGATGCTTCCTTTCGGTCGATGCGGCTTCCGATACGTTCATCTTATACACATCCTGCAGGTTTTCCATCCCCGCAAACCGCCGATGTTCCAGATCGTCACGGCTTTCTTTGATGCGACAGGAGGCTTGTCGCACCATTACTCCGCCGAGGCGACGTCGTTGAGGTACGAGCGCTGGATGACGAAGAGGCGGGCTACCAGTTGGCCGAAGTCGGGCGGCATGTTTCGGAGGGAGGCGTAGGCTTCCCGGATGCGGTCCTCGAAACCCTCGAGGGCGCGCGGGTCGTACCACCCCCAGTCCCACGACGGTTCAAAATCGGAGAAGCTGTACGCGCAGAACAACGCGGCAACCTGCGGGTTGGTGCACATTTCCTCGTACGCCCACTCGTCATTGGGAAAGCCGAACGCGCGGTCGTAGTCGAAGGGTGGCGCGAATCGGCGCTCGCCCGTCTTGGCGTTGCAGATTACGCCGTAGTTGCCGCTGTGGATGTCGTTGAGCAGCGAGAGGTTCTTGAACGCGGCGATCTTCGCCACGTGCGCGCTGCAGCCCTCCAGCTCCGTGCGCGAGAATATGCCGGCGATGGATTGCAGCGAGGAGGAGTGCGCGAACCCGTCCGCCTCCTCGCGTCGCATGCCGCACATAGCATAGAGGCGGTAGCCCTGCACGAGCTCTTCGTCGCGCGCAAGCATCAGCGGGCTGGCCGAGAAGCGCTTCCCGTTCGCTTCGCGCGCGCTCAGGGGTTGGTAGGCGTCGCGGCCGAAAAGCAGGGCGCACAGCTGGGATGCGAGCAGGGAGCCTTCGAGGTCGGCTCCGTCGTCGCGCCGCGCCTGCTTCAGCAGGCAGATGCCCGCGTCGCCCCTCTCCCATGCCTTGGGCAGATGTCCCGCCGTCGTGACGTCGGGGATGGCGGGCGCGCAAGTCGCGAGGCCGCCGTAGTTGCCAGACAAGATGGACGCGCGGAACGTGCCGTCCCAATCGTTGTCGAAGAAGTTCACGTCTTCCCACCGTGCGAACGACCCCGGCGCGCGGTACCAGAAGTGGTCGGTAAGCGACGCGCCGTGGCCCATCAGCGCCAGCTCCATAGCCGAGCTTGCGCCGAAGCTTTCCAGGATTTCGCTCAGGTCCATACGGTTGGATGACATGCTGCGCACGTGAATGAGCTTCGTGAGGGCGGCGTCCAGGTCGGAGCAATCGAGCCCGAGCGCGGCGAGCTCCCCGTCGCCCGCTTCGGGCGCCTCCAAGACGCGTGCCCTACCCGTCTCAGGCTCGACTTCGAAATCGAGCAGCTGCCGATTCTCGAACATGAGCGTTCGTTTCATAGGGATCTATCCTCGGATTCCAGAAAGCGCATTTTCTTCGATCATGTGCGCATGCTTCGCAAGCACGAACGCCTCGGGGTCGTAGCGGTACGGAGGGCACTTGTGCTTGCCGAACAGGCGCAGCTGCGGGCAGGCACCGCCGCATAGGGGCAACCACACGCACTCGTAGCACTTGTCGTCGGGCTCAGGCGTGCAGGTATTCAGGAACCTGCTTATCATGTCGGGGTTGCTCGCCGAGCCGATCGGGTCGGCGGGATCCCATTCGCGGGCGGTCGCGTAGGCGAACTCGGGCTGTCCGCAGAGCTTCCCACCGCACTTGTACAGGTAGCCCGCATCGTCGATGGCGACCATCCAAAGGTTTTGCCCGACGCACGCATGGTCGACGCCCACGGGGACGTGCCGTGTTTCGGGACGCAGGCTCACCTCGATTCCCCGGAAGGCGTACTCGGCCATCGGGCTGTTCTGCTCGTCGCGGGGACTGACGTCGATGAGCGACGCGACGTAGAAATCGATGCGGTTGCCGGTTTCGGCGGCGCGGCTCATCACGAGCGCCTTCAGGTCGTCGAGCTGCGACACGTTGCCCTCGTGCGTGTTGGCGCGCACGAGCGTCTTCAAGGGGGGCTTCAAAAGCCCCAGGTTGTCCATGATACGGTCGAACGTGGGGCCGCCGCCACGCAGGCGGCGCGTGGCGTCGTTCGTCGCGCCGACGCCGTCCAGGGGAATATGGACTTTCCCTATCCGGCAGCGCCGGAACATTTCCACGACTTCGGGGCTTATCAAGTAGCCGTTTGTGAAGATCCACGACTCATAGGCGCAGCCCCGCTTATCCGCAATCTCTATGAGCCGTGGCGAGAGCGCCTCGATCACATCGGTTGCCAGCAGGGGCTCGCCGCCGAACCAGGTGATGTTGAGCTTGGTTGCGCGCGCGGAGTCGATCATGCGGGCGACCAGCGACACGACATCATCCTGCACCCGAGGCGACATCTTGCCCTGCCCCAAACTCGCAAAGCAGTAAGGGCACTCGAAGTTGCAGGCCATGGTGGGGCAGATTGTGACCGCCACGGTCCCGTTATGCGCCGTAGAGCAATCGAGCCGCCTTTTCGCCTCGAGCGCCTCGCGCTCATCGAACTTGACGATGAGGCCGCCCTTCGCGAGGCGCGCGATGAAGGGGTTGCCCTCGGGCACCTCGTCGAGCACGCTCATGATATACAGGTCAAGCGGCGTATACTCGCCGCTTGACCGCCTGTACGTGTTGTAGATGGCAACGTTCTTCGAGCCGGGGATTTCTGCCTGCAAAAGATAGCGCGAGACGCGCCAGCCGGCCTCGGCCGCCATGCGGCCGCCTGTTTCCCTCTTTAGATCGTTTTGCCCGTTTGCCAAGATTGCCACCACCGATCCCTGTCGTCTTGAGTTCAATCTTATACGATTCCGGCCATCGGTCGCATGGCTCGCACGGCCGACGTTCCAGAACGTCACGTCTTTCAGCTGACGATGACCTCGAACATCGACCAGTCTTTCATGTGGTGGGCGTGCAGTCGAAGCGCTGCTTCACCACGGGGTAGTTGATGGGACTGCTGTCCATGTGGACCCAGCCCACGCAGTCGGGGTTGATGCGCTTCAGCTCGTCCAAATGGATGTCGGGCCACGCTTGCCGGTGGCCCGACATCTTGCTGCCGAAGATGGAGCGGTAGATGCAGGCGGGGTCGTACGGGTCGCCGCCGCCGAAGCGCTCGAGGTCGGCCAGCGTCAGCTCGTCGCAGGGCATCGGACGCTAGTCGAGCTCGCCGCCGTCGACGGCGCCGTTCACGAAATCGGCATGGGCGCGGGCGGGATCGAGGTCTTGGCGGGAGCCGAACCTATAGTCGTTGCCGTGGCACGATCCGCCACTGCCGGCCCATCCGCCACCACCGGAGATCGCTTCGATATCCGCATCCGAGAGCTTGTAACCCTCGCTTTTCGCCAACGCCAGCAGCTCCTCGGGGCTCGTGCACGCCTTCGCCTTCTCGCGCAGCTCGGGGCTGATGTCCATGTTCTCGAAATCCATAGCTCGTCCCTTCGTCGCTATAGTTATACGATTATGATTATTCGGCTGTAGCGCCATCATAAACATCCGCGCCCACGTTCCGGCGCGTGATAAACCAGATGTTCTAGAATGTCACGCTTTTTTTCGCACGTTGAAGCTATCATCGCATTGTCGACCGCATAAGAAAGCCCATGCCTGCGTTACGATGGAATGGCACGAGGCGCACCGCGAACTCGGGCCGACCGAATGACGAAAATCGACAGGACCACCGCGACAAGGCGTCGACCTGTCCCCCATCTCGTGGTTGTGCCGCATATGCATCGCGCAGCTCTGGCGGCATGCAGGCGAACATGTCGGAAGCCAACTGCACCGGCGTGGCCGCGCCCTTGCTGAAACACCGGCACCTGATGCCGGTGGTACCGGTGTTTCATCGCTGAATTGCACGGCAACGCCCCGTATCATGCGGCCGGAAACGCGGCCACCCCCTCGGGCGACAGGGGATTCGCGTCGGAGACGTACATGAGCATGCGGTATTCCTCCATTGCTGCAATGGCCTGGTACACCTGAATTCCCGCCAAGTTATGACGTGGCGGGAATTCAGGTAGCCAGCGGCGGGGACGGGAAGAGGG
>DMNP01000289.1 GCA_003452695.1 Eggerthellaceae bacterium | reverse complement strand
GCGGGCGGTCGAGCAAGAGGGGCGCATGACGCGGAAGAGGGGGTGTAACAGAAGCATCCGCTACAGCCCCACCTGACTAGCATATACGAGTCCAGGGTGCCGTTACTGTCCACGGCCTGGCCAGCGGCGGGGACGGGCCGTGGGCAGTAACAGGGTGCCATCTGGAACGGGACGACCTTCATTCCGTCCGTTCTGGATACGCGGCCGATTTAGAGTAGAATACGTGTGTTTGTCTGTTTCGGCACCATGCGGAAAAGGGGCGAGGGGGAAATGGCGTCGGGTAAAGCCACGCTGCGCGTTCAGAGCGTCGTGCTGGTGGTCGTGCTGCTCGTTGCGAACACGATTCTGGGGTTCTGGCTTGCCCGGGAGACGGAGCACGCCATGGCCGAGCAGATTCGCGCACGCATGATGGACGTCGCATCTGCTGCCGCCGAGTTGGTGGATGGCGACGCCCTGAAGACGATGAGTGCCGCCGACGCCGCAACGCCCGACTACGAGCGGACCATGAACGTGTTGCTCGCCTTCAAGGACAACGTGGACCTGGCGTTCATCTACTGCGTGCGCGAAAGGCCGGACGGCAGCTTCGAATTCACCATCGACCCCTCCGACGATCCGGCGGCGTTCGGCGAGACCGCGAAGACCACCAGCGCCATGAAAGAGGCATCGCAAGGCACGGCAGCCGTCGACCTTCAACCCTACGAAGACCGATGGGGCCGCTTCTACAGCGCCTATTGCCCGGTGTTCGATTCGCAGGGGCACGTGGGAGGCATCGTGGCCGTGGACTTCAACGCCGGATGGTACGAGGACCGCGCCGCATCGATAGAGCGCCTGGCCATCGTGAACGCCGTTGCCTCGTTTCTGCTTGCCCTGGTGGCCGTCGTGGTAATGGCGCGATTCTCGCGATCCGAGGCGCGGTATGCTCAGCGCATGCTGGAAGCGAGCCGCTACGATTCGCTGACCGGGCTTGCCACGATGGCCTACTTCTTCGAAACGGCAGAACCCGCGCGCACCGCGATGATCGCGGAGGGGAAGCGCCCGGCCATGGTGTACGTGGACGTAAGCGGCATGAAGTTCTACAACCGGAAATGGGGATTTGCCGAAGGCGACAAGCTGTTGAAGGAAATCGCCAACTTGCTGGCGCAATCCTTCGGCCACGAGAACTGCAGCCGTTTCGGGCAGGACCACTTCGTCGTATCCACCCACGATGCGAACCTGAACGAGCGCCTGGACGCTTTCATGGCAGCATATGCACGCCTGAACGACAGCAAAACCATTCCGCTTCGAATCGGCGTTTACACCGACGAGCTGGGCGAAGCGGATGTGAGCACCAGGTGCGACCGCGCGAAGTTGGCAAGCAGGAAGTGCGCGGTCGATTCCCATTCCACCTACTGCTATTTCGACGCCGAGATGTTGGAGCAGACGGAACGGCGCCAGTACGCCATAAACAACATCGACCGCGCCATCACGGAGGGGTGGATTCAGGTGTATTACCAGCCCATCGTGCGCACCTGGACCGGGAAAGTGTGCGACGAGGAATCGCTCGCGCGGTGGGTCGATCCCGAACGGGGGCTGCTCTCGCCCGCCGACTTCGTGCCCGCCCTGGAAGATGCCAAGCTGGCCTACAAGCTTGACCTCGCCGTGCTCGAGCAAACGTTGGCCAAGATGCAGCGCATGCGAAACGCGGGGCTTCACGTCGTGCCCGCATCCATAAACCTGTCGCGGTCGGACTTCGAGGCCTGCGACATCGTGGAAGAGGTTCGCATGCGCGTGGATGCAGCAGGCATCAGCCGCAACATGGTGAACCTCGAGATTACCGAGACGGCCATGGGACTCGACTTCGATTACATGCGGACGCAGGTCGAGCGGCTCCACGATTTGGGATTCAAGGTGTGGATGGACGACTTCGGCAGCGAGTATTCGTCGCTGGACTACCTGCAAAGCCTGCACTTCGACCTGATAAAACTGGACATGCGCTTCATGCGCCAATTCGACAACGGCGCGAGAAGCCGCTTTATAGTGTCGCAGCTGGTGAAGATGGCCATGGGGCTGAACATCGAAACGGTGTGCGAAGGCGTGGAGACCAGGGAGCAGGTGGATTTCCTGCGCGAAATAGGCTGCAGCAAGCTGCAGGGCTTCTATTACGCGCGCCCCACGCCGGTCGACGACATCCTGGCCCGCTACGAGAAGGGCATCGCCATCGGCTTCGAAAACCCCGACGAGGCGGAATACTGCGCGACCGTCGGGCGCGTGAACCTGTACGACCTTGCCTCGGTGGCGCATGGCGCCGAAGACGACGGGCTGCGCGAGTACTTCGACGTGCTGCCGATGGCCATCGTGGAGGTCGCGGACGAATGGTTTGCGGTGAAGCGCTGCAACGAATCGTACCGCGGTTTCATGGAAGGCATCTTCGGCGACGTGCACCTGAACGAACAGGTGCCCTACCCGAAGGCCGACGAACAGGGCGACAGCGTGTTCACGCGGGCCATACGCCAGTGCGCTGCGAACGGCGAGCGGCACATCGTGGACGAGACGATGTTCGACGGATCGACCGTGCATTCCTATGTTTGCTGCACGGGAAAGAATCCCGTATCCGGCGTGACGGCCGTTACCGTTGCGGTCCTTGCCGTTGCCAAGCCGGGCCCGATGGCATAGCGGGCGGCGACCTGCGCACGTGAATGGATTGCAACAGGGTTCACACGCCCCCCTTGCTCGACTGCCCGGCGGGCTGGGGCAAGGGGTTGTTCGCTTGGCTTCGGCTTTGCTTTTGAATTTATCAGGAAATGTGCCTGCAGAATCGCTCGCACCCCCTTGCCTCAGCCCGCCGGGCTGCATAAAGTGAACTGTTACGAATCGATTGGCTTAGACCGAAAGGCTTCGACATGGCTGAAAAACGGGAGCAGATTTCGTACAACGGCACGGACGTGCCCATATACCGCGCAGCCATGCGCGAGGTGTTCATCGCCCTGAAGCCACCCGAGGCCTCTCCGTACGTGATGGCACCGCGCGCCATGGAGCCCGAGGAAATCGTGCAGTTCTTCGCGAAGCACGTTGCCGAAGTCGAAGAGCTGCGCGCCGACATGCAGAAGCGCTTCGCGAAGGCGACGTACGGGAAATGCCGCTACATGACCGGCGACGTGGCCTATGTGCTGGGCCGCCCATTCCAATTGCGGGTGTATCCGCTGGGTTCGCGCAAGATGAAATCGGCTGCGCGCGGAAGAGCCACGGCCAAGTACTCGGTGAACGGAAACGTCAGCCTGATAACGCTGTACGTGGTGCATCCCAAGAACTACGACGAGGCCAAAGTTGCTTTCAACAGCTATGCCGAGGCCATCATACTGAAGAACGCCCGGGGCCTGGCGGACGATTTCGCGAAGATCCTCGCCCCCGGAACCGCCGCACCGCCCGTGCGCATGCGCGCGATGCGCGGGCGTTGGACAAGCAGCGATGCGGGAGCGCTCTGGCTTTCGACCGACATCATCCCCTACCCCGTTGACTGCCTGGTCTACGCCATCTGGAAAGAGCTGGAGAAGCGATCGGAGCTGCCGCCCGAGGAAATGCAGGCGCACTTGCAGCGCATCGTGCCCGGATGGGAGAACGCCCGGCGCATCCTGGCCGAACGCCCGGCGCCCTATTGCTATCAGTAGGTAGACGCGGCCAAGCCAAGCGCCTGGCCATCTGCAGGCCGCAGCCACCCGCACGCCGACGCATCCCTACCGGCGAGGCACATCCCCGGTGGCGCCGAACCCGTGAAACCGCGCATTTCGCGCAATCTGATGCATTTCCCGCGCGCAGCTGCATCAGATTACGCGAAATGTGCGGTTTTGCAGCGGCCTGAAAAGAGTTTCCCCAGTTCGCGATTGTTGCATCTCATGAAAAACCGCGCAAAACGTGCAATCTCATGCAGCTGCGCGCTCGAATTGCATCAGATTGCGCGAAATGCGCGGTTTCGGTCATTCCAGACCGGCCGTCCGTGGTGCGGCCCGTTGGCGCGCCCCCTATTCCACCGAGAAGATGACCGGGTACAGGGGCTGGTCGCCGCGGTGGGCGTCGATTTCTATGTCCTCGTAGGTTTCCTCGATGCGCTGCACCAGCGCGTCGAGCGACTCGTCGTCGAAATCCTCGCCCGCAAGCACCGTGCACGTGTCGGCTTCCTCGGCCTCCATCTGGACGAGCAGATCCATGACCACGTCGGAAATGGACGAGCCGACCGCATCGATGGAACCGTCGGCGATGCCGATGACGTCGCCTTCTGCGATGGGGTTGCCCTGCGAATCGTGCGAATCCTTAATGGCGGTGGTCACTTCGCCGGTCTTCACTTCGCCGAACGCATCGCCCATGGCTTCCAGGTTGTCTTCCAGCGACGCATCGGGATCGTAGCCGAACAGCGCCGAGAACGCTTGGGGCACGCTCTTGGTCGGCACGACGCCGCAGTTCACCTCGGCAAGCTCGGCCGCCGTGTTCGCGGCCATGACGATGTTCGAATTGTTGGGCAGGATGATGACGCTTTCGGCATGGCATGCCGCCACGGCATCCAGCAGGTCGGCAGTGGAAGGGTTCATGGTCTGGCCGCCAGACACCACCACGTCCACACCCAGGCTTTCCAGAATCTTCGCGTTGCCCTCGCCCGCCGCCACGGCCACGACGCCGAAGGTCTTCGGGGGCACTTCTTCCTCGGCCTGTTGCTCGGCCACGAGCTTGTCGTTGCGCTCGATGCTCTGCAGGTCCATGTTGTGGATGAACACCTCGAAAATCTGGCCGCGTTCCAGGAAGTATGCCAGAACCTTGTCGGGCGTGTTTGAATGCACATGCACCTTGAAGCGCGGGTTGCTGCCCACGCACAGCTCGCAATCGCCCATCGTGGAAAGGAAGTCGAGCGCCTCTTCGCGGTCGAGCGTGTCGGAATGAACCAGGAACTCGTTGCAGTAGCGGTACTGGGAACCCTCCCAGTCCTCGATGTGCTCGATTTCCACCTTGGGCTCGGTCTTCGGCGCGAACTCGAATTCGTCTGCAACGAAACTGTCCTTGCCCAGGAGCGACGACACGAAGCCGTCGATGAGGATGGCCAGGCCGAAACCGCCCGCGTCCACCACGTTGTTCTCCTTCAGGACGGCGAGCAGTTCGGGCGTGCGCTGCACCGATGCATACGCTTCCTTAACGATTCCCTCCAGCGCTTCGGTCAGCTCCAGCTTCTTCTTCTGGGCATGCTTCGCCGCAGCAGCCGTGTCCTTCAGCACGGTGAGTATCGTGCCTTCCACCGGCTTGCGCACTGCCTGGAAGGACACCTCCACGGCGCGGGCGAACGCGCGGTCGAGCGATTCGGTCGTCAGG
>DMNP01000296.1:415-5942 GCA_003452695.1 Eggerthellaceae bacterium | reverse complement strand
CCCTCTCCCCGTCCCCGCCGCCGGCCGGGCCGTGGGCAGTAACCCGTAGTGGTTGCAGCTCGCGCTTTGCAGCCGGACTGCAGCCCAATGTGGCCGGTGGCATCCAAGAGGGGGAATGCCCGCCAGTTGCATCAGACTGCCCTGGCTCGTCATGCCCTCCTTTTGCAGATGTCGCACCATGCAAGGCGACAGGAAGAGAGAGGAGAGGTTCATGAGCGAAAAGCTAAGAAAAGGCGAGGAAGGAGCTGCATGGGTGGCTGTGCCCTGCTGGCACAACTGCGGCGGCCGCTGCCTGGTGAAGGCGCTCGTGCGCGACGGAGAGGTGCTGCGCATGAAGACCGACGACCTGCACGAGGACACGTGGGAGCGTCCGCAGGCGCGCAGCTGCCCGATGGGCCACGCCATGCACCAGCAGGTGTTCGGCGCCGACCGCTTGAAGTACCCGATGAAGCGCAAGCACTACTCGCCGGAAGAACCGCATCGCGAGCTGCGCGGCATCGACGAGTGGGAGCGTATCAGCTGGGACGAGGCAATGGACCTGTTCGCCGACGCGCTGAAGAAGGCCAAGGCCGAAAGCGGCAACGAGTCCATCATGTACATGAACATGATCAACATGGAGGGCTATATCGGGCATGTGCTTTCCGCCTTCGGTGGCTACTTCGACACATGCGGCACGCAGTCGACCGGCACGTTCAACTTGGCGAACGCCCAGTTCGGCTGGGCGGCGCTCTGGGGCAACTCCAACGACCGCATGGACCTGGAAAACTCCGAGTACATCGTGCTCATGGGCCACAACACGGCCTGGTGCGCGTTTGGTAATCCGAGCGTGTACCTGAAGCGCGCGAAGGAGAAGGGCAGCAAGTTCGTGTTCGTCGGCCCCGAGTATTCCGAGACCGCCGGCTTCACCAACGCGCTGTGGATTCCCGTGCGCCCCGGCACCGACACGGCGTTCCTGCTCGGCATCGCCTATATCATGATCACGAAGGACGTCGACGGTTCCTATATCGATTGGGACTTCCTTGACCGCTGCACCGTGGGCTTCGACGCCGACCACATGCCGGCCGACGCCAAGACGCAGGAGAACTTCAAGGACTACGTCCTGGGCGCCTACGACGACACGCCCAAGACGCCCGAATGGGCGAGCGAGATCTGCGGAACGCCCATCGAGCTGATGGAACAATTTGCCGAGATCATCAGCTGCAAGCACGATGTGTCGTTCCATTCCAACGGCGCGCCCGCCCGCAACAAGGGTGCCGAGAACTACCCGCAGATGCTCATGACCATCGCGGCCATGGGCGGCCATTACGGCAAGCCGGGCAATTCCGCCAGCAACGACCAGTATTACGGCGCCATGAATTCCGGCGTGATCGTGGACACGCCGCTTGGCGGCACGCCCGCGCAGTTCAACAACGCTGACAACCCCGTGCAGAAGGTCGTGTCGATGGACCTTATCTGGGATGCCATCGTCGACGGCGAGTACTGGGACGCCGGCAGCAACATGCTGGGCATGTTCGGCGAATGCCCGCAGATGCCCCACGAGGTGCGCCGCGACACCTGCGACATCAAGGTGCTCGTGTCCGAGACGAACAACTATCTGACCTCGCAGGCCCACACCAACAAGGGCATCGAGGCGTTCCGCAAGGTTGACTTCGTGTTCGCGAGCGCCTACTACATGAAGCTGGACGCGCAGTACGCCGACGTCGTGGTGCCCGTGACCACGCGTTGGGAAAACCACAAGGGCCACCTGTACAGCGCCATGAAGGACAAGGAGAACGGCTACGCGTCGCGTGCGCCCATTCCGCCCCAGGGCGAAAGCAAGTCCGACCGCGACATCGCCGTCATGCTGTCCGAGCGCCTGGGCGTCGACTACGACGCGCTGAATCCGAAATCCGACATGCAGCAATGGTTCGACCAGATAGCGGCGACCAAGGTCGTCGGCTACAACGACGACGGAACCGACATGCCGGTGGCCACGGTCACGCAGGAAGATCTGGACCGCTACGGCCTGGTCGGCGAGCCGCAAGAGGGGCTCATGTCCTTCGAGCAGTACGTCGACGACGGCGTGTTCCGCCTGGAGCGCGCGGCCGACGACAAGTTCGTGAACATCGCGTTCAAGGATTTCCGCGAAGACCCCGAGGCCAACCCGCTGCCCACCACCGCGTCGGGCAAGCTCGAGATCTACTGCCAGGCCAAGAGCGACTGGTACGACATGGTCAACGGCTATTCGAACGGTGGGACCGGCGTGGCCGACTACGTGAAGGTCAGCCCGCTTCCCAAGTACCTGGAGGCGCCGCTCAACTACAAGGAGAGCTTCGTCGACTGGGAAAACAAGGTGAAGGGCCCCTATCCGATTCAGCTCACCCACGCCCATTACCTGCGCCGCGCCCATACCGACTGCGACAACCTGCCCTGGTTGCGCGAGGCGCTGCAGAATCCTATCTGGCTGAACAAGGACGACGCCGCCGCACGTGGCATCAAGACCGGCGACACCGTGCGCGTGTTCAACGACAACGGCCAGTTCATCCGGCCGGCGAGCGTGACCCGTACGGTCATGCCCGGCGTCATCGTCATTCCGCACGGCGCGGGTGCGCGCATCGACAAGGAGACCGGCCTTGATATCTCGGGTGCCGACAACATGCTGACGGCATCGAACCGCACGACCACGCCGTTCCTGAACGGATGGAACACGAACCTCGTGCAGTACGAGAAATACGACGGTCCCGTGAAGCTGGTGCCCGACTGCGAGATGCCCCAGATAATCCCGCTGGTGGAAGAATAGGAGGGAGTGACCATGGCCAAACTCGGATTTTACTTCGATGCGGAAAGCTGCATCGCTTGCCATACCTGTCAGGTTGCCTGCAAGGATGTGAACCATCTGCCCGTGGGCACGAACTATCGTGCCGTGCGCTCGTTTTGCACGGGTTCGGGCGTGACCCCGCGCATCTACAACATCTCGATTTCCCTTCAAGGTTGCGATACGTGTGCCGAGCTGCGCGAACTGGGCGAACAGCCGGCCTGCGTGGCCAGCTGCCCCATGCGCGCGCTGGAATTCGGCGACATCGACGAGCTGCGCGCCAAGCACGAGGGCGAGCTGCTGGCCGACGGCTGCCCGGCCATCCCCAATGCCGAGATGTGCAACAAGAACTTCATCATGCGTATGAAGGACTGCATGGCCGACGAGGACTTCGACGAGTACATCGTGTAAGGAAACGCGGAAAAGGGCAGGACCCTTTTCCGCATTGGCGCGTGAACGGGGGCGGAGGAATGTTCACGCGCCAGGCCTTTGGGCAAGTTCGACGCAGTTCGCGTGAACATTCCTCCGTCCCCTGTTCACGCAACTAGAGAGAGGGGGAAGGTATGGCGCAGGAAGAGAAATTCGTCTATTCAGCCTGTCCGGGCTGGGGCGACCACGACTACTGTGCGATTAAGACGATCGTGAAGGACGGGAAGATCGACCGTACCGAGCGCATCGTCTACTCTGGTCCGGAGGAGACCGAGGGCCACATTTGTCAGAAGGGGTGTTTGGCCGGGCGCATGCCGTACGACCCGAACCGTCTGCAATATCCGATGAAGCGCGTCGGCGAGCGCGGCGAGGGCAAGTGGGAGAAGATCAGCTGGGACCAGGCCCTCGACGAGATTGCCGCCAAGCTGAACGAGATTGCCGAGAAGCATGGCCCCGAGGCCGTGGCGCTGTGGAACTTCGCTGCGGGCGCGCCGCCTTCGGCTGGGTTCGAGTCGCTTATGCCCACGCGTTTCGCCAACCTGTTCGGCTGCACATATCCCATGGCGTCGGTTGCGTTGGACAACGGCCCGTTCTATGCGGAATTCTATGCCACCAATAATGCGTATCCCCATGTTATCGTGGACCCGCGCAACATGATCGGCACCGACCTTATCTATGTGTGGGGCTGCAATCCCATCGAGAACCAGATGCGCATTACCAAGAGCCTGGTGCGGGCGCGCGATGAAGGCGCCAAGATCGTGGACATGGGCCTGGTCTTCGACGGCACCGCCGGCTGGGCCGACGAGTTCTACGGCGTGCGTCCCGGCTCCGACGGCCATATGGCCATGGCATTCGTGGACTACATCCTGCAAAACGATTGCATCGATGCCGAATATCTGGTGGCCAACACGGTGGCGACCTATCTGGTCGACGAGGGCACTGGCCTGCTGGCGCGCGACGCCGATGGCAACTATCTGGTCTACGATAACGTGGCTGGCGCCGTGGCGCCCGTCGCTGCGCCCAAGGGCGAATACCCCAGCGACGACATCGCCCTGTACGGGCGCTATGAATGCGAAGGCAAGAAGCTGGCAACCGTGCTTACCCTGCAGAAGGAGGAAGCCGCCAAGTGGAGCGCCGAGGCGGTTGCCGATTGCGTGGGTATTCCCGCGGACACGATTACGGCGCTGGCCAAGCAATGGGCCGAGGCCGAGAACGCCTTCATCATCACCGGCTATGGTCTTCGCTACTACAATGCCACCGAAACCTGCCGCATCTTCCTGCTGCTGGGCATGCTGACGGGCCGCCTGGGCAAGAAGTACAACGGCATTATCGAGGGCCTTCAGTCGCAGTGCTATCCGCTCGTCTTGAACGACGCGGCTGTGAACATGCCAAACGGCGCAGACGACCTGCGCGCCAAGTGCATGCGCCAATGGGAGTGGTTCGCCGAGGCCGATTCGCCCGACAACCCCTACAAGGCGCTGATCGTGGCCGAGGGCAATCCGGTTCACCAGCAGCCCGACCGCAATCGCTGGCTGCGCATCATGGACAAGATGGAACTGGTCGTCGACATCGACGTGTGGCTGACCGACACCGGCGAGCTGGCCGACTACGTGTTGCCCGACGCCATGTCGTTCGAGCGCCAGGACATCATCATGCCGGCGTGCTACAACCACGTGGTGTTGCAGGAGCCCGCCATCGAGCCGGCGGCCGATGTGAAAGACCCGGTGGAGCTGTGGAGCGGACTGGGCCAGCGTTGCGGGTTTGCCGAATACTTCGACAAGACCAACGACGAATGGTGCGAGATTCGCCTGCAAACGCAATACCCGATGCTCGCAACGGTCGAGCCCAAGGTGGATTTCGCGCGCCTGAAGGCCGAGAAGTGCATCCGCTTCAATGCGCCGACCGACCAATACTACGACGGTTGGGTGGTCGATCAGGGACAATGGGCGACTGCTACCGGACGCATCGAAATCTACGCCGAGCGCCTGAAGGACCTGGGCCTTGCCATCACGCATCCACGCGAGACCGTGGCCGTGGGCAAATCCGAGGAATACCCGTTCCAGTTCTTCAGCGGTCGCCAGCGCTTCTTCATGCAGTCCAGCTTCACCGACGACCCGATTAACATCGAGCTGTCGGGTGGATCGCCCGCCACGCGCCTGAACCCGAAGGATGCACGCAAACTCGGCTTCGAGGACGGCGACATGGTGGAGGTCTACAACGAAATGGGCCATGTGGTAACGCGGCTTGAAATCGACGAGTGTGTGCCGGCCGGCACCGTGCACACGTGGTTCGGCTGGCGCGCCC
>DMNP01000296.1:0-352 GCA_003452695.1 Eggerthellaceae bacterium | reverse complement strand
GCCCGCCAGTTCGAAGAGGGCACGTATGCCGAGTGCGTGACCACGTATGCATCGGCCAAGACCAATCAGGCCATCGAGGAGAAGTGGGCCCAGGATTGGTGCGAGGCAGGCTATTCGTTCAACATGTTCACCGACCCCATTGCGGCCGAGATTGCATCGTCGGACTGCTATTGGGATTCGTGGTGCAATATCCGCAAGTACGACGCGAAGGAGGCGTAGATCATGGCGAGGAAAATGCTGGTCGACCTCAATCGCTGCGTCGGCTGCTGGACGTGCTCGATGGCGTGCAAGATGGGGAACCATCTGGCCGACGACGAGTATCGCATTACCGTGCGCACGAACGGCTCGGGCG
>DMNP01000084.1 GCA_003452695.1 Eggerthellaceae bacterium | reverse complement strand
ACGTACCACCACACGGGAAAGCCCACGAACACCGTGTCGTAGGCCGCCATATCCGAAACCTTGCCCGCGATGGCCGGACGGCACGACTCGTCGTTCATCTCGATGGTTGTTCGGCTTCTTTTGTCTTGCCAGTTCAGGTCGGCACGCGTATACGGCTCTTCGGGTGCAATCTCGAACAGGTCTGCCCCAGTCGCTTCAGCTAGGTCGTTCGCCACCTTCGCCGTTGTCCCGCTTGCGCTGAAGTACGCTACCAATGTTTTTGCCATTTGGAATCTCCCTTCTCGGTAACAGAGAAGCTCGGAAGAGGCGCCCTCCTCCGAGCCTCAGCCCTTGTTCGACCTTTGGCCCATAATCCTTTCCGAAAGCGAATCGCGTTTGCGCCGAGCGAATCGCCCCGCTCCTCGCTTCCGGTGATTTCGACATCGGCTGGCCCAACGGCCGCCATTGCCGCTGCATCGTTGACGATGATTGTGCAACTTAAACCACAGTTTAAGTCAAGTGCCTTTCTCGAATTCTCTACATCCGAATACAGCTTGAGCGTCATGGCTGCTGCCCGAACGAACTCTCTCCCCGTCCTCGCTGCTGCCCGCGGCCTGGCCACAGCGAGCTTCGCCGAGCCCGCCCGCGCCTATCTGCGCATGGGCGGTATGACCGACGAGCAGATCGACGCGCTGGTCGCACGCATTACCGCCTAGATCCGACCGAAGGGGGTCTCCCCTTCGGCTATGGGGCTCACGTGCCTCTTCAGGGAAAGTGCCTAGATGGCTCAACATAGTGGTCGTGCGGCTGAAACGCGGGCATGCAGCCTTCTGACCAGTACGCTGAGGGGTACGCTTATGCAAATCTGCAAAAAGCTTGGCGTATGCGATAGGAGGCCCCCATGGCTGAAATCGGCGAGACGGTGCTTGCGCATTGCGTCGGCACGCTCGACGACGGGACCGTGTTTCAAGACAGCCGGCGTGCGGGCGAGCCCCTGAGGGTTAAGCTCGGCTCGGGAACGTTGCTTCCCCGCGTCGAAGCGGTGTTGTGCGACATGCTCCCGGGTGAACATCGCACAGTTCGGTTCACTCCCGACCAGGCATTCGGAACCTACGATGCCGAGCTCGTGCAGGGGGTTTCCGCGCAGCTTATCGCCAACAGCGAGGGGCTACCGCGCGGCGGCTATATCGAGCTCAAGACAAAAGTCGGTATGCTTCGGGCGAAGGTCGTGTCAGTCGACTCCGATCAGGTTGTGCTCGATTTTAACCACGAGCTCGCCGGATGCGCCGTCACGTTCGACATCGACCTGGTCTCGGTGGTACGCGAGTCGGCCATACAGCGTGAGTTGCACCCAGCGGGGTGCGCATGCGGCTGCGACAAGTTGAAGGCACAGCTCATGAGAAGCAAGGTGCTAGGTTACGCTCCGGGTGGGAAGCGGGTTTGATATGTCGGGCTGCTTCATTCGGCGCTTGTCCGTTTCATGCTCGGAATGTTCTTTGGAGATGCGATTCCGAAAAAGGACCGAACAGCCCTCTTTTTTGGCCTAACGGTTACAAAAAGAGCCGGCTTACGAGTATCCATGTGCCGAGGATTGGTAGAGTGATTTCGTGGGCGTAATCGAGGGGGAGATGCACGCGATGAAGCATGGCCGGTTCGAGACGCTGGCGGCGTTTTGCGGTGCAATGGAATGGACGGCTGACCCCGAAACGATCTATCAGCGCATAGTCGATGTGAGCTCGGAGTACTTCGAGTGCGATTCCGCACACTTGCATCTCATCGACATCGACGGCAAGCGGTTTGTCAAGTATGCCTCGCACGACGAGCTTGTCGAGTCGGCTGTCGCGCAGGTTACGGTAACGCCGAGTGTGGGCCGGATGGCCAACCTCCTGAACTTCGGCGAGCTCATCGTCATGGACTACGAGCATCCCCACGAAAAAGATGTCATTCCGGATGCGGCTATCGAGCTTGGGTATCGCAGCGCGGTGAGCATCCCGCTCTCCTCGTCGTCGGGCGTCCTCGGTATGCTGTCGGTCGTGTTCGCGGAAGAGCTTCCGTTCGCCGAAGACGATTTCGATTTCCTGCTTGAAATCGGGC
Organism: Eggerthellaceae bacterium; assembly: GCA_003452695.1. Taxonomy (GTDB): domain Bacteria; phylum Actinomycetota; class Coriobacteriia; order Coriobacteriales; family Eggerthellaceae; genus UBA9715. The sequence continues at coordinate 1,842 of DMNP01000084.1, read as the reverse complement.
GCATCTTGGGCACGCTCGTGCAGCGCGTGCAGATGTCGAAGAAAGACCTCGAGTTCAAGATGCTCAAGGAACGCAAGCAACTGAGCAGCGAAATCCATGACAACATCTCGCAGATGGTTAGCGCGTTGGCGATTCGCGCGGATATTGCGTCGTCGTGCCTCGACGATGGCGACCTCGACGCGCTCGATAGCGAGATCGATGCCATCAGCGTTCAGGCACGCCAAGTCACGAAGGTGCTCAGGGAGGAGATGATCTCGCTCCGCACGCCGATCGAGGGCGCTGGAGATGTGGGCGCGGACCTGGCTGAAATCCTCGACCGGTTCGAGGGCCAGTGGGGTATCGGCGTGCTGCTCACGGTGCGGGGTGACGAGTGTATCGTGGTATCAGAGTACGCTCGCCTTCAGCTGGCGCGCATCTTCAACGAATGCCTGCAGAACGTCCTTCGCCATTCGCGCGCAACGCAAGTGCAGGTGGTTATTGGCCGCAAGAACAACCGGGTCCTGATTTCGATTAGCGACAACGGCGTCGGCTTCGATATTGCGAGAGTCGCACCCGAGCGGCTCGGTATCAAAATTATGCGCGAGCGTGCGGCATCTGCCGGCGGCAAGGTGTCGGTGGCGTCGGGCTCGCAGGGCACGACGGTGTTTATCGAAATGCCGGTCGTGCGGTGAGGGGGTAGCCATGAACGATGCCGTAACGCGCATTCTGCTCGTCGATGACCAGGTGCTCTATCGCGAGGCCATGCGCGGGCTTATCGACCGCTGGTCCGAGTTCGACGTTGTGGCCGAGGCCTCCGACGGCGACGAGGCCGTCTCGCTTGCGCGCGAGTTGTACCCCGATCTGGTCCTCATGGACGTGCGTATGCCGCGCATGGATGGCGTCGAGGCTGCACGTCTCATTCACGACGAGGCTCCCGAAATCGCCATCGTCATGCTAACCGTCGAGTCCGACAAGGACATCGTGTTCGACTCGCTCGGCAACGGCGTGCGCGGCTACCTGCTCAAAGACACGCCCGCGCGCAAGTTGCGCGATCGCCTGCACAGCATCATAGCTGGCGAGATGGCGCTCTCCGAATCGGTCACCGGCCCGGTCGTCGACGAGTTCGCTCGGCTTCGCGAGGCGGCCGGCGGCAACGATGGGCGTGGCGACGTACCGTCGTCGGAGCACCTCACCGACCGTGAGAAGGACATCCTCCGGCTCATCGCCCAGGGCAAGTCGAACGAGGAGATAGGCGCCGAGCTGTACCTGAGCGTCGGCACCGTGAAAAAGCAGCTGAGCAACCTCATGTTGCGGCTGTGCCTCGAGAACCGGGTTCAGGCCGCCGTGTATGCCGTCAAGGCCGGGCTGGACAAGTAGCGCGAGCCACCGTTTCTCCACGTGATTGCCCCGTTCGCTAAAAGGGGTCAATCGACTCTCCCAACAGGGGCCTAAAGAGGATTACTCGCCCAGAAGGGCCTCCATATACTCGTTTCTAATGTCGGGTAATGCGTGCGTTGCCCGATCAAGACGAGTTGGGAAAAGAGAGGGAACGAAAGGAGACTGGCAGATGAGTGAGCTGAAGACTACGGTGCAAAGCATCGCTTGCGGCGGCACGGGCGGCGATCTTACGTACGTAGACACGAAGGACGGCAAGATTGTCCGCATCCGCCCCATTCACTACCTGGAGAAGTACACCGAGGAGGAGCTCGAGCCTTCGATGTGGACCATCAAGGTGGGCGACAAGGAATTCCGACCGGGCTACAAGTCGCAGCCGAACTACTTCGCGCTGGCCTACAAGAATCGCATCTACTCGAAGAACCGTGTGAAGTACCCGCTCAAGCGCGTCGACTGGGAGCCGGGCGG
>DMNP01000008.1 GCA_003452695.1 Eggerthellaceae bacterium | reverse complement strand
CTGAACCTGTGGGACACGGCCTACGCCTATGGCATGGGCACGTCGGAAAAGGTGCTCGCCGGCTTCCTTCAGGGCCTCCCGCGCGAGAGCTACCTGGTGTCTGACAAGCTGACGCCCCAGTGCATCGATGCTACGGCCGCCGATCCCGTGGCCGCGATGCACGACATGCAGCTGGACCTCATGGGGCTCGAGCGCTTCGACATCTACTGGGTGCACAACACTTCCGAGGCGCCCAAGTGGACCTGCGCGCTGGCGGAGTTCTTCGAGGGGCGCGACGACGCGCCCATGATCGGCGTTTCCAACCACAACCTTGCCGAAATCAAGGAGGCCGACGCCATTCTGCGCGAGCACGGCCTGCGCCTGGGCGCCGTGCAGAACCACCTGAGCCTCATCAATCGAAGCTCCATCGATTCGGGCATACTGGACTGGTGCAAGGAAAACGATGTCGTGTTCTTCTCGTACATGGTGCTCGAGCAGGGCGCCCTTTCCGGCAAGTACGACGCGGCCCATCCCATGCCCGAGGGCTCGGCGCGCGCGGCAACCTACAATCCCGTGCTCGACAAGCTGGAGGTGCTGAACGGCAAGCTCGCAGAGGTTGCGGAAGCTCATGGAGTGGGAATCGCGCAGGTGCCCGTGGCCTGGGCTATTGCGAAGGGCACGCTTCCCATCGTGGGCGTGACCAAGGAACGGCACGTAACCGATGCCGCGGCCGCGGCGGCCGTGGAGCTAAGCGACGCCGAGGTCGCCGGGCTGGAAGAGCTGGCCGATTCGCTTGGCATAAACGCGATTCGCTTCTGGGAAAAGGTTATGGACTAGCAAGACTGGCATTCCGAAAGGAGCGGGGCATGGGCAAGGTGCGCACGATAGGCGGCGCGGCTGCCGAGCTGGGGATGCCGACGGTTTGGGCCGGGCGCCCCTTGCGGGCAGAACTTGCGGGTAGAGCCGAGAAGGCATTGGAGGTTTAGACGATGGAATACGTGAAGCTCGGAACAAGCGATTTGAAGGTATCGCGCATCTGCCTGGGCTGCATGGGGTTCGGCGACCCGCAGGCAGGCCAGCACACCTGGACGGTGGGCGAGGAGGCCACCCGCGAAATTGTGAAGCGAGCCCTGAATGCGGGCGTGAATTTCTTCGACACGGCCATTGCCTATCAGGGTGGCACGTCCGAAGCGTATCTGGGACGGGCATTGTGCGATTTCGCAGGTCGCGACGATGTGGTGGTGGCCACGAAGTTCCTGCCCCGAACGGCCGACGAGATTGCCGAAGGCGTATCTGGGCAACAGCATATCGCCAATAGCATCGACGCGAGCCTCGGGCATTTGGGGATGGACTACGTCGACTTGTACATCTACCACATGTGGGACTACAACACGCCGCTTCACGACGTGATGGAAGGGTTGGCGCACGTCGTTGCCGCCGGCAAAGCGCGCTACATCGGCATCGCCAATGCATACGCCTGGCAACTCGAGAAGGCCAATGCGCTTGCCGAACGCGAAGGGTTCCCCACGTTCGTGAGCGTGCAGAACCACATGAACCTGATATTTCGCGAGGACGAACGCGAAATGGCGCCGTGCTGCGCCGAGGAAGGCATCGCACTCACGCCGTACAGCGCCCTTGCGAGCGGGCGCCTGTCGCGCCTGCCGGGCGAAACGAGCAAGCGCCTCGAAGAGGATTCCTACGCCAAGTTCAAATACGACGCCACGGCCGATGCCGATGCCCTGGTGATACGGCGCGTGGCCGAGGTGGCGGACGCGCATGGCGCATCGATGACCGAAGTGGCGCTTGCATGGCTGCTTGCGAAGGTCGCCTCGCCGGTGGTCGGCGCCACCAAGCCGCACCATGTCGACGGCGCCGTTTCGGCTGTCGACCTGTCTCTTTCCGATGAAGACATCGTCTATCTGGAAGAACCCTACGTACCCCACGCCATCGTCGGCGTCATGGCGCAGAACAAGCCCGCCGACGCCGGCAAGGAACACGTGTGGCTGGCAAACGCCAAGTACCTGAAAGAAGAAACCGACAGAAAGCAGGACTCGCATGATCAGGTGGGGTAAAACGAACGCGGGGGATGTAAGCAGGCGCCGTTTCCTGACCGTTGCTGCGGTTGCGGGCGGCACGATGGCGCTTTCGGGCTGCGCGTGGACGCCGCGAAACGCGACGGAGCAACATAGCGGCGCTTCCAGTTCGCAAGCGTCGGCGGAGTCGAGCGCGTCTTCGGGGCGCATGTCGGAAATGGCCGCGGCCCCTGCCGTCAACGACGGGCTTGCGCTCATACGGGGCGGTTCCTTCACCATGGGAAGCCCTGCAGACGAGCCGTGGCGAAGCGACGACGAGGTGGCCCACGATGTGACGATAAACGACTTCTTCCTCGATCCGATGGAGGTCTCCCAGATTAAGTACAACGCGCTCATGGGCCGGGGCGGGGGGTTGGATGGCGTGCCCGTAACGGACGTGACCTGGTACGATGCAATTGCTTACTGCAACGCGCTTTCTGCCGAGGCGGGGCTTGCGCCTGCCTACGGCATAAACGGGCAAGTTGTTTCCTGGGACCTTGCGGCAAACGGCTACCGCCTGCCGACCGAGGCCGAATGGGAATA
>DMNP01000166.1:3592-6270 GCA_003452695.1 Eggerthellaceae bacterium | reverse complement strand
CTGGGGGCGATAGAGCATTATGAAGCGTCCAAACAATAGTAGAAACCTGGACATGGCCATACGCCGAATAACGGAGAGCGAAAAGGAGTTCGTGCGCTACAGGACGACCATGGCGAACGTTGTAGTCGCTCAAATGCTCCCAAACGGAGTCGTGAAGGGCGGGACCGCTTTAAAGATTCGCTTCGGAAACGCCGAAACCCGTTTCACGACCGATCTCGATACCGCCAGGGCCGAGGACACTGATGCGTTCATCGAGGAGCTTGACTCCCGATTGGCGCAAGGATGGGAGGGCTTCACCGGCCGTGTCGTCACTCGCAAGCCTGCCACCCCGAAAAGCGTGCCGCCGCAATACGTGATGCAGCCCTTCGACATCAAGATGTCCTACATCGGCCGTTCGTGGTGCACAGTGCAGCTTGAGGTCGGCCACAACGAGATAGGGGATGCGGACGAGCCCGAGCGCTTCATGTCTCGCGATATCGCCAATATGTTCTTGACGCTCGGCTTTCCGGAGCCGGGGCCGATACCGCTCATGCCTCTGCGCCACCAAATAGCGCAGAAGCTGCATGGCCTGAGCGAACCTGGCAGCGGCCGCGTGCACGACCTGGTCGACCTGCAGCTTATCATGAGAGATGAGAGCATCGATCTGGCCGAGGTCCGCTCAACCTGCGAGAGGCTTTTCTCGTACAGGCAAGCCCACGGGTGGCCATGCTCAATCAATGCAGCATCCGACTGGGCAAGCATCTACGGGGAGGCCTCGGATGGTCTGACCGTGATCCAGGATGTTGATGAGGCGGTTGCCTGGGCGAATGTGCTTGTGCGAAAGATCGAGGGCGCATAGTCTGCTTGCCAATTGCGCTGGCCGCAATCTATATCCTACCGTACAATCTGGCAAAAGGGATGTGAATCGAGGTCTTGTCCGAGCTCCGAAACTGCCAACCAAAGCGGGACGTTTAATTTGGGACATAAAGATTAGAGAATCCTTGAGATTCCTTTCGCCCGATTGTTGGGAACTCTTTTTACAGCGTGTGGACGTAGAATAGATTTCTCGATGGACGGTTAGGAGACATTAATGCCAAACATGCTCGATGATATCGAATTCCAACAGCATTATCACAAGAGTAAATATGCAGGAATAAGCGTCCAAGAGAGAGATGGTATTCGTGAATTGAGGAACGAAATCAAAGCCCAGCGAAAAGCTAGATTGATGCTTTCCGAGTTCCTTCAAAAAGACTGCGCACGCTGCTCCCCGCGTTCTGGAATATCAGGCATCCTCGATGCGAATACATCATGGGATGTCAAGGCCGTTGCTAAAGGCTTTGGAATAATCAAAAGGCCGTTTGAAAGCAGAGCACGTCTTGCGGAGCGCGCGCTTGCAGTCATGCAAGCCGATGAAGACCTTGTGCATGCTTGCATTGCACCATTAAGCATGAGCATGATTGATGGATTGAGCGAGCTTTATAACGCGGGTGGAGTTATGAATGTAGATACAAATGCTCTAGATCTTCCTACAGCGTTACCACCTCTATACCTACCGCTTGTATGCTATCCCTTCTGCAACGGAGGCATGCTTACGCTCGTCATGCCGGAAGAGACACGAGCAATATTTCAAGCTGTCGGTTTTCAGAAACTCCATGATGCGGCTCGAGAAAGATGGCGTATTGTACACCTCGCAGAAGCAATGGCCTTTCTTCATGGCATAATCCCCCTCGAAACAGCGGTATCTATGTTGCAAAGCGTGGATGCGAGTTTAGTCTCCGAAGAGGGACGGACTGGTTTTTTCGACACCCTTCTCATGATGGCATACGCGAATACGCTTGACGCATGCTTGCTCGTCACGTCGGATGACGCTTATCTCGCTGACAAAAGCTTGGCTTGCCAAAACCTCTTTCTGGGTGTCAAACCGGAACCGAGCATCGGCGTCATCCCGAATCTTGGCCCATTTCTTTCTTGGATTGAGGAGGAGCAGCATTCGTTTTCTCCTCGGCCGCTTGAGCCTGGCATGAATGATTGCGAGAGCGTAATGCGATGGATGCTCCACATTCCCGCGATGCAAGAAATCCTTGCGTATTTTGATTTGCATGTGCCTGACAGGGAAGACGATTTCTGGTATGCCGAAGACCTAGCTCAAGATGTTTTGCGAGCGGTCCTGAAGCTCTCTCCGATTGATGATGGGAAGGAAATAATTGCAAGAAAACTTGAAGGTTATGAAGTAGACATCTACGGTGGGATTCGAGAGCCATATCTCATGGAGTTATTCACCATGGCAAGTGAAACCGTCCCCCGATGGATGTGCAGAGGTTGGGCGAAAGCCGACCTGCAGATGTAAATGAAACGAAGACTCCAGGGAGGCGTTTCAAGATCCGCACAGCAAGTATTCCTCAGCCGACATCTTCGAATCTCATTGTAGGGCGGCCACCAAAACGATTAAGCTATCATCTACCAAATCGAGCCGCTATACTGCGTGCACCCGTACATTCCATAAATGGATGCTATTTCAACCCTAGCTCGAGCCCCGAAAACCCGGTGCAAATTTGGTGCAAATCGTTTCGCTTCAGGCCGCTTTTTGTGGTGTTTTGCGATTGCGCCTCCAACATAAGAAACAGCCATTGAGCAGGTGTTTCATTACATATCATGTTTTCCCGCTACAGTCCCAGGGCCATCTGACACGGAAGAGGCCA
>DMNP01000166.1:0-3522 GCA_003452695.1 Eggerthellaceae bacterium | reverse complement strand
CAAATCTTGTAACGCCCACCATAAACAGCGAGGTCAGAGGCTTATGCTTCTGGCCTCTTTACTTGTGCCCACCATATGCCCACCATGATGCCCACCAAAACTGCAACGAGGTGCACGGACATCTGCGGTCGGGAGAGGATTCACGGAAACCATGGCGGCCTATGTGGTGGAAAAGTCTGACGATGATTTATTTGAACTGTCTCCTTGGGCGCCCTTTGCTCCATCTGCCAACCTGTATGACATCATGAGCCACAAGCACGTATCTGGATCCTTCAAGTCAAGGTCGATCAAGCTGCTGATGAGCGAAAGGCGGTTCACGAGTGTGTTCCTGTGAACGTAGAGGGAGCGCGACGCATCTGCGATGTTCTGATGGCAATTCAGGAATGCTCGAAGGGAGATATAGAGGGACGAGCGGTGCCCTTCATCGTATGCGCGCAACAACGCCAGTGCAGGGTGGCAGATGAACTGACTTCCCAGAGTTTCCGACACGCTGTCGACCATGTGAGCGACGGCAATGTTTTCGAAACGGCATGCCTTGCCATTCGCGCCCTTCCCGGCGAAAGAGAGCGCCACCGCAGCTTGATTGTAGAAATCCCGCAATCGGACCAACCCCGACCTTCCCCGAAACGTCTCGCTCATCCCGATGCGCGCTTCGTTCCTGTCGCGCATCTCATGCGTGCGCTCGACGATCCTAATCGGATCCAGGATGCTTTCGCGCATGCCCCTCGTTGCTCCCGCGAGATTGAAAAGCGCAACGACTTCCCCCTTGTACAGAAAACAACGGCAGTCGTACTCCCTCTCTAGCACGTGTATGCAAAGGATGGACAGGAGCTTCGCTGATTCCGCATCGCCCTCGTACCGAAGAATCGTCATGACGTATTCGTCGTCGACGTCCCAGCCTATAATGTCGGCTATCTCGTCAATGCGCTCGAGAGCATGCTGGTCCGTTCCCTCTATCAAGTCAACGAAATAGTTGTCGTAGATCCGCCCTTGGTTGGATGGCGCGTCGGGATTGGATGCAAGGGCCTTAGACAGCATACTGCCAACGTATTCGGCTATCTCGATTTCGTAAGCCGTCAGGCGATTGTAAACGCCGATGATGAAAAAGTGGCCGAATATGCCGCCTTTTACCAACACGGTCTTGCTCACAAAGGGCATGTTGAACGGAAGAACGGGGGGAATGTAGGCGCTCGTCTGCTGGTTCATCTGGTCGAGAAGGCCCTCTTTCGTGAGCGCCATCACGACGTGTATGGGAAGATGGCGCTCTTTGTAAAGAAACTTCCAGATGGAAGACATCTCTTCCAAATCGGCGTCTTCCTTCACGCTTATAATTCTGAAGCTCGTATCGGAAAGATACCATGCGTTAGGGGTCACCTCGCATAGGAGCTGCAGGGCGCTGTCCAATGCGCCCTGGTCGAGGAGGGCCTCGCAGAACCGGGCTGACCACTCGTTGAAACTGTCGAACACCACAAGCAGCTTGTTTGCGATCTCGCATAATCCGACGGTATCGTTAAACGTTATGACGGGCAGGTTGAGGGGGGCAGAATGCCGCTCGCCCGCCCACGCAATTCCGCAGTTTTGATACGAGCTTATTTCGTCAAACGGCAAAGGCTGCGTGCTCGCATCACACACGTAAAGCGTCTCAGCTTCAACTTGCATTCCTGGGCAAAGGATTCTCAATTTGGAGAACGAAGGGTTCGGGCAGCCGTTCAAGCAGATGCACACGTCATCCTCGCCGAGGGCGTACTGAAGAAACAACATTGAAAGTCTCATTGCCCAACTCCTTGTTCGTTTTATCCAATCGACAACGTTGAAAGCCTATCAATCCACCCATTCCCACCATAACGGGGTGAATTCAAATGTGTATTTTAACCAATATACGTTATAGGACGCTGGCTACTTTAGCGATTGGCTTCACTTGGATTCATCGGTACTATGGCAAGAAAGACGTCTTTGTTCTCATCCACATCGGGCTGTAAGCAAAAAAAGGGCTGCTGATACCTATGCGCCCAAAACCAGGAGGTGAGCGCGTCATGATGACCCCAAAAGAAAACATCCTAGCCGCTTTGAACCATCAGTCGTATGACTGGACGCCCAACTACATGACCGACGTCATGAACCGGGGGTTCGGTTTCGGGCAAGGCCCCTGGTTCGAAAAGGGCCCTGTATCCGGGGGGCTTGATGGGTTTGGCGTAAGGTGGGTGACCCCTGATTCCGGAGGCGGGGCGCCTACCCCTGCACCAGGGGAATTCGTGCTCGACTCTGATAGCATCGTCGATTGGGAGGATATCGTCACATTCCCCGACGTGGAGGGCTTCGACTGGGAAAACCATGTTCTCGAAGACCAGGTGCGTGGTGGCGACCGAAACAGGCAGGCGCTCGACTTCGGTAGCGGAAACGGGCCCTTCGAGAGACTGGCTGCGCTAATGGGATTCGAGGAAGCGCTCATCGCGCTGGCGGTGGAGCCTGAAGCCACAGCGGCCCTCCTGAATGCGATAGTCGACTACAAGATAAAGGTCGCCGAGTACGCGTGGAAGTATTTCCAACCCGACATGTTCACGAACTACGATGACATTGCAACGGAGCGAGCGCTGTTCATGTCGCCCGACGCGTACCGGGAAGTCATAAAACCCGCTCACAAGAGGCTCTACGACGCCGTGAGGGACATTGGGATGATTCCTATCCAACACACCTGCGGGAGAGCCGAAGCGCTGATAGAAGACTTCATCGAGATCGGCGTGGCTGGCTGGACATCGGTTCAACCGACGAACGACATCGTTTCGCTATTGGAAAAGTACGGCGACAAGATCTGCCTTATGGGCGGCTACGATACGAACGGCAAACCAGGACAAGTAGATGCCTCCGAGGAGGTCATACGCCAAGAGGTACAGAGGGACTTCGAAACGTACGGCGCCCACAACGGCTACATCTTCTTCGGATTCCTTCTGGTCAACTCCGGCAATCCCGCAGAGCGGCGCGAGGCCATGAAGCCTCTGATTCAGGTGTCGGCCGAATGCGCCGAACAGGCGCGCCTGAATTCGGTGCAGCGCTAAGCACTCGCATCCGCACAACAGCATCGACAGACAGGCGGCCGCCTGACCACGCTCGCCGGGCAGGCCGCCCTCTTTTCACTCGCTTTCATGCAGAAGGAGCTCTGTGCAATATGCTCGGTATATTAGGACTCGTCGTCTCTTTTGCTGTTCTGATCTTCTTGATGTTCCGACGCTACAGCGCCGTTATCGCTGCATTGGTGGCCTCGGTCATCCTCGGGCTTTTCAACGGTTTAGATTTTTGGACGATTCTTTCCGATTGCTACCTCGTGAGCATGGTGGGCTTCGTGAAGTCATGGTTTCTTATCTTCACGCTTGGAGCAGTTTTCTCCGAGTTTCTCACCCGCACCGGTTCGGTAACCGCCATAGCCTACAAGCTGCTCGACGTGTTCGGCAAGGATAAGGCGATCCTCGTGGTCGGCCTCATTAGTGCCCTTCTAACGCTTGGCGGCGTGAACCCCTACGTTCAGAT
>DMNP01000155.1 GCA_003452695.1 Eggerthellaceae bacterium | reverse complement strand
CAACGGGGACGGAGGATGTTGTCTTTCAAAAGAAGACAACATCCTCCGTCCCCGTTGTCTCCCCCTTGTGCTAGTGTTAGCCGCATTCAACTAGAAGGGACGATCGCAACCATGAACCTGAACAAGCTGCCGCTGGCGAACATCGCGCGGCAACCGGGCAGGACGGCGGGGCTGGCCGTGCTGGTGGCTCTGCTGTCGTTTGCCCTGTTTGCGGGATCGCTTGTCGTGTCGAGCTTGGCAAACGGGCTGAACAGCTTGGAAGACCGCCTGGGAGCCGACATCCTGGTGGCTCCGAGCACTGCGAAATCGCGCGCGAACCTGGACGAAGTGCTGCTGGAGGGCGTGCCCGGATCGTTCTACATGAATGCGGCGCTCGTCGGCGAAGTAGCCGAACGCGAAGGCGTGGCTGCCGTCTCCCCGCAGTATTTCCTGGCCACGGTGAAAGCCGGATGCTGCAGCATGCCCGTGCAGATTATCGGCTTCGACCCCGAGACCGACTTCAGCATCCAGCCGTGGGTGGCGCGAAGCTACTCCAGCGAGCTTGCGCGCGAGGACGTGCTGGTCGGGTGCAATATAACCGGCGCGCCGGGCACGCAGATCATGTTCTACGGCGTGGACTGCACCATCGTGGGCAAGCTGGACGAAACGGGAACGGCGCTGGACAACGCCGTGTTCGCCACCAACGAGACGCTGCAGGACCTGATTTCGGGGTCGCGCGAACAGGGCATATCGGTGCTGGCCGAAAACGACCCGGGCCAGGTCGTTTCCACCGTGCAGGCGAAGGTGGTCGACGGATACGACGCGGACGTCGTGGCAAGCGACATCAACCGCCACGTGCGCGGCGTGAAGGCCGTGGCCACGAAGACGATGACCGCATCGGTGTCCGACAGCATAGCGGGTGCTGCGGGGACCATCGGCGCCCTCGTTGCGGTGCTGTGGGTTCTGGCCATCGTGGTTCTGGTGGTTGCTTTCGGGATGATAGGCAGGCAGCGCACGAAGGAGTTCGCCGTGCTGCGCGTGCTGGGCGCTTCGCGCAAGGCGCTGGTTGCCGTGGTGTTGAAGGAGGCACTGGTCGTCGGCGCCGCGGGAGCGCTGGTTGGCATCGCGGCGGGGGCAATCGTCGTCTTCGCCTTCAACGGGGCGCTGGAAGATGCGCTCGGGCTGCCCTTCCTCTTGCCGAATGCCGCGACTATCGCGCTGTTCGCAGCGCTGACGCTTGCAATCGGCATCGTGGCGGGACCGGCGGCGTCGGCGTTTTCGGCCGCGCGCCTTTCGAAGGTGGACCCGGGCAGCACGCTGCGCGACGAATGAGACCGCAGGCAAGGGCCGATGCGGCACGGCGGGCCGGAATGGGACGGGAAGGGGCAGGATGGAAAGCGCGATCCGGGCAAGCGGGCTGACCCGCACGTTCTTTCGCAAGGGGCGCGAGAGTGCGCGGGACTTCAATGCGGTGGAAGCCGTGGACTTCGACGTTTCGCCCGGGCAGCTGGTCGTGGTAACGGGACGCTCGGGCAGCGGCAAGACCACCCTGCTGAACATGCTCGGTGGCGTGCTGGAGCCCTCGGCGGGCACGGTGCTGCTGCACGGGCGCGACCTGTACGCGCTGGGCGATGAGGAGCGCTCGCGGCTGCGCAACGAGCACATCGGCATCGTGCCCCAGGGCCACACGGCGCTGCGCAACCTGACGGTCGTGCAGAACGTGATGCTGCCCTACCTGATGTACCGCTCGGGCGATGCGGAGCCGCGCGCGCTGGAATTGCTGGACACCTTCGGCATCCGCGGCCTTGCAGACAGCTATCCGGCCGAGCTGTCGGGCGGCGAGCAGAAGCGCGTGGCCATAGCGCGCGCCCTGATGTGCGAACCGGACATCGTGCTGGCCGACGAGCCCACGGCGGACCTGGACGACGAGAACACCCTGGCCGTGCTGCGGCAATTGCGGGCCTTCGCCGACGCGGGCGGTGCGGTCGTGGTCGTTTCGCACGAGGCGGGCGTTGCGGACTTCGCCGACCGCGGGGTGCGCATGGACGCCGGGCGCATCGTCTAGCGCCCCATGCCCCCATGGCGATGCGACAGGGGGCGCTGCTCGGTAAGCGCTGATTTATGCTGTCGGGCCCCGGGTGCGCAGGGCGAGTGCGATTCGGCTGAAAACCGAATGCGCCCAACGCTCGCTCCGCTCGCTACGTAGGAAAACGCGGTTTGAAGGCGAAGCGCGCCGCCCTGCGCGGCCTGGGCCGGCATGATGAATCTGTGCTTATCTAGAGCGCGCGTATGCGGGTGCGCAGCTGCAGGTAGCGGGCCGAGGGCTCGACGGGCGTTTGCGATTCGGGGTGCGCGTGCACGGAGGCGCTGCTGGCGATGCGTATCGTGGGCGGTGCCTGGATGCGCTTGAATGCCGAAGCGCGCATGCTGCGCACGATCCATTCCAGGTCGTCCAGGAAGACCCGCGGGTCGTCCAACCCGTAGTAGCGCACCCATCTGCCAGCGGGCGTGCCGCCCAGGCGATCGTCCAGGTAGCGTTGCATTATCTCGCATGCCGCCTCGTCGATTCCCCTGGGCTCGGCGCCGGCGCCCGTGGCGGCGCCTCCCGGGCCGCCGTCGCCGAGCAGCTGGCCGACGAGCCAGTCGTGGTAGAACCACTTCATAGGGTCCAGCTGGCCGTTTGCAAGCTCCGCCGAGGGCATGGTCTGCCATTCCAGGCCCGTGTCCGTTACGATGGGCAACAGGTTCTCGGGAATTACCTCGTAGCCGATTTCGCGGTTCACCGTGCGCGCAAGGTCGAACAGCTGCACCTTGGTAAGGTCGCCGATGGGACAGAGCGCGCCGATGGCATCGCCATAGAGCGTGGCATAGCCAATCGCCGCCTCCACGCGGTTGCCGTTGTTCACCACCACCCCGCCTTCCAAGGCGGCGAAGGCCGAAAGCAGCGCCCCGCGCGTGCGCGCCTGCACGTTCTCCAGCACGACGCCGCCCAGGGCGTCCGTGGGGTACCCGTACTGCACGAGCGTGTTGCCCAGCGCCACGACCTGCTCTTCTATGGATCCGTTGCGCAGGGGAATGTCCAGCGCCCGCGCCAAGGCGGCCGCGTTGCCCTTCGTCGCGGACGAGTTGAAGCGCGTTGCCATGTTGTAGGCCACGATGCGCTCCGGCCCGAACGCCAGCGCCAGCAGCGCCGCCACCACGCTGCTGTCCAGGCCGCCCGACAGCCCGATGATCCATTTCGGCTGCCAGGGAAGCACCTGCTCGTCGAATCGACGCATGGTGGACACGATGGCGGTAAGCGGCTTGTGCTCGCATTCGGGCGCCGAAGTGCCGCGCTCGCCAAGCGTGACCAGTGCAAAGTCTTCGGTGAAGTCGTCCTTCAGGCGTGCGAGTTCCTGCCCGTCGGATCCGTAGACGGCCGAGCCGCCGTCGAAGGCGAACACGTTCTTGCCCTCTTCGAGCATGCCGACGGGGCGCACCCGGATGGTGGATGCGGGCCTGGACGGCGCCGGCTGCACGATGGCGTAGGGCTCGGCGTCGCCGAGGACGTGGAAATCGCATGGCCCCGTGCTGTCGTGCATGCCGATGCGATAGGTCTCGCCGCAGGCTTCGACCACCACGGCATCGCCTTCGATGTCGATGCGCGTGTCGTTCAGGCCGATGAGCCGCGCGGCCTGGCGATCGCGAAGCGACCCCGGCAGCACCAGCAGGTCGGCTCCCGCTTCCACTGCGCGGTCGATCATGCGGTCGGTGGCGGCGTCGTTTTCGGATGCGCGGCCCTGCACGATGCGCATCTGCCCTACGCCTATCCTGAGTTTCGACAAGTTACCCATCAGCGGCTCTTCCTCTGCCTGAATCCCATGCGCTGGACAATGTATTCGCGTGCGAGCAATAT
>DMNP01000127.1 GCA_003452695.1 Eggerthellaceae bacterium | reverse complement strand
CCCCTCTCCCCGTCCCAGCGGCCGGCCGGGCCGGACCGCTGCGCCGGCGGCCGGGGACCGCGAACCCGTTGCCGGCGATGCATCGAGCTGCATGCCCGGAAGAAGGGAGATAGGCATGTCCTTGCACTTTGATTTCGATTACCGCCTGCGTTGGATGGATTTCGACCGCTACGGCAGACTGCATCCGTTTGCCGTGTTCGACATGTGCCAGGACCTGGCCACCGTGCATGCCGAACAGATGGGCATCGGTCGCGACGACATGCTGCGCCAGGGTGTTATCTGGGTGGTCGTGCGCCAGAAGTACGAGGTGGTCAGCCCGCCGCGCCATTTCCAGAAGCTTCTCGCGCGCACGTGGCCCCATTCGCCTTCGCGCTTCTCGTTCCAGCGCGATTTCTCGTTTCGCGACGAACAGGGCAACGAGATAGTGAAGGCTACGTCCGAATGGGTGCTGATGAACGTGGAGTCGCGCAAGTTCGCGTCGATGAAGGACGTGTACGAGCCCGCCGACGAATACGATTCGGCGCGCGCCTTCGAGCGCAAGCCGCGCAAGATCCACGCGTTCGAAGAGGGCAACCGCCCCGTGGTCCAGATCGTGCCGAGCTATTCCGACATCGATTTGAACGGGCACGTGAACAATGCGCGCTATGCGAACTACATCGTGGAGGCCCTGCGTCCCGACGAACACGAGTGCATCCGGTCGCTGCAAATCGACTATCGCTACGAAGTGGTGCCGGGCGAGCCGTTGGCCATGCACACGCTCGTTGAAGACGCGATGGTGCGGTCGAAGGGCGTGCGCGAAGACGGAACGGTCGCCTTCACCGGCGCCATCGAACTCGGATAACCCTTCGGTTGCAAGCTCCGGCTGTCCTGTCCGCCGGGCCGAGATGGCTCGAGCCGGCGGCAGCTGGAGCTGCACCTCGCCTATCCGGGCGCGCGTTATCGGTCGGCCAGGACCGGCCACATCGACATGGTTTCGAAGCGCTTCCGCATGAACTCGTCGTCGAAGTGCTGCGCGCACAGCTCCTGCCACGGCGTGCTAATCGGGTTTCCCAGCATGCGCTGGTACCAGCAATCCAAGGCGACGACCGTCAGGATAGCGTCGGTAAGCAGCAGCACGGCTCCCACCGCGGTAAGCGGCACGCGCATGCGCAGGGGAATGCGGTCGATGAACAGCATTACGTAGGGCAGGGCCAGCTTCATCCATCCCAGCCCGATCAGTCCCCAGACAGCCGCCATCGGCAAGCTCGTGTGACCGTGGAAATTGAAGGGGTGCCCCTCGTAGCTCCAGGCGACGATGCCGAACGCCGTTTCGAAGAACCATCCGGCGAAATACTCGAATACGGCCCCGACGGTGCCCCCTATAAGGAACAGCGCCACCGGGTTGCGGTCGTGGAACAGGTTCAGCGCCGCCGTTATCAGCACCGCGCCAACTCCGTATATGGGCGAGAAGGGGCCGAACACGAAGCCCGCGCGCGATTCCCAATGGCCGTCGCGCACGAGGCTTACCAGCGTCTCCCCAATCAGGCCGAGCACGCTGCAAATGGTGAATATCCAGAACAAATTGAAGAAGCTAAGCGGTATCGCACCGCGGAAGCCCCCCTCGCGCGGCGCGTGGCGGTCGAGGTTCGGGTCGTTCGCCATCTGGTAGACCATGGTGCACACGAACTGGAAGATGAGCACCGACGATAGCGGCGTGCTCGCAACGAACAGGACGTCGAAGACGAAGGCGAGCAGCAGCAGCGCCACCAACCCCCGCGCCACCATCCGGGCTGCATGCACCTTGCGCTTGCGGTCCAGCACGACGATGGCCGCGAAGTCCGCGGCGATGGCGGCGACCAGCATGCCGTACACTACGGCGCGCCAAGGCTCGGCGAAGCCCGCGATGCCCTCTTCGGCAAGATATATGCCCAGCTGCGCCGCGCCGAATACGACCGAGAGCGCCATGAGCGCGCGCAGCACGTGCTGGGCTATGGTTTCAGGTGCAGATGCCATCGATTTCCTAGCTTTTCATTTCTGGAAAGGCCGTGACCGGATCCGCTTTGGGTCCCGGTTCGCATGCTTCGTCGCCGCCCACGGCTCGGCCAGCGGCGGTAGCTAGTATACTGCACAGGACTAATCGAGTTAACGTCAAGATTGACAACGATGGTAATGTAGGTGTAAATGATAAGCATTTGAAATTCATCGGCGCGCTGCGTCGCCGATGCGGTTCAGGCTGTTACGAATGCGAGATGATCGGGTGTTCGACCGAAACCTCATGAAACTGGCGGGAATGAAGGGCGTTATGATGGCGCTCGTGGTGCTCGCCTTGCTGCAGGCCGGCGCGATCGCGGGCCAGGCATGGGCATTGTCCACGGCCGTTGCCGCACTGTGGGCGGGCGCCGGCGTGCACGAGCAGGCTACGACCATCGCGGCATTCTTCGCCTGCTTTGCGTTTCACCGGCTGCTCGTGTTCGCACAGGAGACCATGCTCGACCGCTATTCGTGCGAACGCGCCGTTCAGCTGCATGGCCAGGTGCTCGAACGGTCCTTCGACGTAGACGCGCGGATTAGCGAAACCCTCGGCGCGGCTTCGGTGGCGACGACGGCGAGCCAGGGCATCGACGACGTGCAGACGTACCTGCGCATCATACCGCCCAAGATAATCGGCATGGCGGCAATATCGCTGCCGCTTCTGGCGTGCGCGTTCTCGGCCGACTGGCCAAGCGGCATAATACTGGCGGTCATGCTTCCCGTCATCATGTTCTTCATGATTCTGCTCGGCCGCCAGGCACGCGATCGCGCCGAGCGGCAATACGCTGTGTACAATCGCTTGTCCAACCATTTCCTGGACACCCTGCGCGGCTTGGACGCCATTGTGGCGGCGGGGGCCGTCCATCAGGCCGAAGACGATGTGTTCCGCACGAGCGAAAACTTGCGTCGTGCCACTGTTCGCACGTTGGTAACCGCCACCCTTTCAAGCGCGGTCCTGGACCTGTGCGCCACGTTCGGCGTGGCCGCCGTGGCCATGATGCTGGCGTTTCGCCTTATGGACGGCTCGGTGGACCTGGCAACGGGCCTGTTCGCCCTCATCCTTGCACCCGAGTACTTTGCCCCTATACGCTCGTTTGCAAGCGATTTCCACGCTTCGCTGGATGGCAAGAACGCGCTTGCCGCCGTGTTGGACATCGTTTCCGCCGATGGGGGGCAAGCGTCCGGCATAGACGATGCCGCGGGGAAAGGAGCTGTGCACGGCGATGCCGCGGAATCGCGGGACGCGATCGTGCTGAACGATGTGTGCTATGAATACGCGGGGTCGGACGAGCCGGCCGTTCGCAACATCTCGCTAGCCATCGCCCCCGGGGAACGGGTTGCGCTCGTCGGGCGCAGCGGGTCGGGTAAGAGCACCCTTGCGGGCCTGATGTCGGGGCTGTTGCAGCCGGTTTCCGGCAGCGTGCAGGCACGGCTTCCCGTTCACTTCGTCCCGCAGAATCCCTATATTTTCCGCGGCACGCTTGCAGACAACATGCGCTTCTACTATCCCGAGGCCACTTTGGAAGAGGTGCAGCGCGTTGCGCAGGTCGTGGGCTTGTCCGAACTGGTCTCCGAACTGCCTGGCGGGCTGGATGCGCGCATCGGCGAAGGAGAGCGCGGCCTGTCGGGTGGCCAGGCCCACCGCGTGGCGCTCGCGCGCATCCTGCTGGACCCGCAGCCGCGCATCCTCGTGTTCGACGAGCCTACCGCGCATCTGGATATCGAGACCGAGCTGGAAATGAAACAGCATCTGCTGCCGTTGCTGCAGGGCAGGACCGTCGTGTTCGCGACGCATCGCATGCACTGGCTTGCCGACATGGACCGCGTGTGCGTAATCGAGGACGGCCGGCTGGTGGAATCCGGGCGTCCGGCCGACCTTGCGCAGCAAGGGCGCTTCCTGGCGTCCCTGGCGGAGGGGGGCGATGTCGCATGAGCTCGAGTTCGGACAGTCGTTTCGCCTGGTTGAGGGCGTTCCTTTCCGCGTACAAGCGCTCGGTTGCCATAGCATTGGCGCTGGGCCTCGTTGCGTCGGGGTGCGCAGCGCTGCTCATGTTCACGTCGGGCTATTTGATAAGCGCAACTGCGCAGGCGGGAACTACGCTTTTCTCGGTGATGATCCCGGTCGCGTTCGTGCAGCTGTTCGGGCTGGGCCGACCGTTCGCCCGCTATCTGGAGCGTCTGGTCAGCCACGATTGGGTTCTGAAGATCACCTCCGACCTGCGCCGCGTGCTGTACCGTCATGTGGCGCGCAACGCCTCCGACCCCACGCAGGCGCGCGCGTCGGGCGAATACCTCGGCTTGCTGGCAGACGACATCGCGCATTTGCAGAACCTGTACCTGCGCGTCGTGTTCCCTTCGGCCATCGCGCTGCTGCTGGCCATCGGCGCTGCCGTCGTGTTCGGGGTATTCTCGGTGCCCTTCGCCCTGATAATGCTGCTCGTGTTCGCGGCAACGGTCGTGCTCGTGCCCCTGTGCACGCTGCTGGCCATGCGCGCTCGCACGGTGCGGGCAAAGCAGATGCGCGCCGACCATTTCGTGCAGCTTACAGACGACATCCTGGGTTCCACCGACTGGATCTTGTCGGGCCGGTCGCGCGAATCGCTGCAGGCAAACGCTGCGCGCGACCGCTCCGTTCGCGAAGTCGAGGCGCGCATTCGCCTGTTCGACCGCGCAATGGAGCTTGCAAGCGTGCTGGTGCTGGCGGGCGCCGTCTGCGCGACCATCGCTTGGGCCGGGGGGCAATTCGGCGGCAATCCCGCCCTTGCCAATTGGATAGCCGCCTTCACGTTGGGCTTCTTTCCGCTCATCGAATCGTTTGCCCTGCTGCCGGGCGTCGTGTCGGACGGTGCCGATCACCTGGAATCCATCGACCGGCTGCAGGACATTGCCGAAACGGGCGGGATGCCGCCTGCCGGCAAGCCCTTCCCGGCAGGCGATGGCGCCCTGCAGCTTGAATTCCGCGGCGTTGACTATGCGTATCCTGCTGCCAGCCGAAACGCCATCGACGGTCTGGATATCTGCATACAACCCGGCCAGAACGTGGCGCTCGTGGGCCGCAGCGGTTCGGGCAAGTCCACCTTCGCGGCGCTTGCCCGTGGCATGATCGTGCCCACTGCCGGCACGGTTGTGCTGGATGGCATTGCGATTCGGGCGCGCACGCGCGACATGTCGGGCGCAATCGGATTCCTGTCGCAAGACCCGTACCTGTTCAACAAGAGCCTGCGCGACAACCTGACCATGGGCGTGCACGATTTGCCCGACGACCAGCTGGAAGCATTGCTCGGGCGCGTGGGCCTGGCCGAGCGCTTCGCGTCGCTTCCGCAGGGCTTGGACACCGTCATCGGCGAGACCGGTCGGGGCTTTTCTGGGGGAGAGGCCCATCGTATAGCGTTGGCGCGCGTGCTGGCGGCAGACGTTGGCCTGGTCATCGTGGACGAACCCTTCGCCGCGCTCGACCCCGCAACGGAGCGCGAGCTTCTGAACACGCTGCTGGAAACCTGCGCCGACCGCACGCTCGTGGTCATCACGCACCACCTCGCCCAAATCGAGCGCTTCGACCGCGTGGTCTTTCTGGAAGACGGCCGAGTCGTCCTGGATGGCGCTCCTTCCATTCTGGCCAGGGAAGACGACCGCTTCGCAGCGCTGCTCTCTTTCGACCGAGCCCGATAACCTGCTGCCCGCCCGCGTGTCAAGGGGACGTTTCTCTTGACACACCCGCGACGCGCGATTTCACATTTTGGGCACGCCTTGGTAGAATACGGGGCTATGACTGAAACCCAGGCGGAAAAAGTTCAAATTGCGGTATTCGACTTCGACGGCACCTCTATCGAGGGATCTTCGCCGTCGTGGCTGGTGAACCGCCTTATTTTTACGCTCAAGATAAGCCCGATCACTTCGTTGAAAATCGGGTGTTGGGGCGTTGCTTACAAATTGCATCTGCCGCAGAACGAAAGTTGGGTGCGCGGGCAGGTTTTCCGCGCGTTCGCGGGGAAGCCCAAGCGCGAGGTCGATCAGTACCTGCGCAATTTCTATGACGAATGGATAGCCCATCGCTTTCGTCCCGAAGCGGAACGGGCAATGCGCAAATGCACGGAAAAGGGCTGCGAGGTCGTAGTTGTGTCGGCTACCTTCGAGCCCATTGTCCTGCGCGCTATGGAAGAGCATTCGTTCCAGCACCAGATTTCCACGCGCATGAAAGTGGCCGAAGATGGCACGTACACGCGCGAAGTGGATGGCCTGCCCATAGAGGGCGACGCGAAAATCGTGGCGCTCATCCATTGGTGCGACGGCCGTTTCGGCGAAGGAAACTGGGAGCTTGCCTACGCGTATGGCGACCACCATTCCGACGAGCCCCTGCTGGCAGCGGCCAAGCATCCGTTCGCCGTCAGCCCCAACAGCGGCATGCGCAGGATAGCCGAGAAGCGCGGATGGCCCATTCTGGATTGGGAGATAGACGTTCCCAAGCGCTAGGGGCATGGTTATCCATCGTTTCCCTGGGTAAGCACTTATTTATGCTGTCGAGGCCAGGGTGCGCAGGGCGAGTGCGATTCGCGCGAAAACCGAACGCGCCCAACGCTTCGCTTCGCTCGCTACGTGGGTAAACGAGGTTTGAGGGCGAAGCGCGCCGCCCTGCGCGTCCTGGACCGGCATGATAAATCAGTGCTCACCGAGGGTCTTTAACCGCCGGTCTGGTCGTGGGCGCCGGCCATCGGGCGTTCGCTCTATGCAAGCCCGCCGGGCGGTCGAGCAAGAGGGGCGTGTGACTGTTAACATCGGGCTTGGGCCTTTCAACGGTTTTTCTACAGCGTGCGGGCAGCGATGCGATTGCATGCGATAATACTTCGGATACATGAAGACGCGTTATGTAAGGAGGTTGGGTTATGAACGAGCACGAGCTGCCCAACCAGGGAAACGACTGCGGCGAACGCAAGACCGACTACCTGAAAAGCGCCGCCGAGGCCTGCGAATCGGGCGATCTGGTTCTGGGCATGCACCTGTATTTGGCCGCATACGAGAAATCCGCCGCCGATCCGTCCATACCCGACGGCATGGCTCTTGCAGGCTTGCGCGAGGCATGGCAGCTGGCCTGCGACTTGAAGGAACGGTCGATGGCCGAGTACGTTTTCGAGAAGATGGAGCCCTACCTGACGCCCGACGAGATTGCGGAATGCGCGGGCAAGCTGCAGGATCTGGCGCTCGACCGCCTGGAGCAAATCGGCTTTTCCCGCGAGGAACTGGAAGACATGGCCGAGATGATAACCCAGGATCTGGTTCCAGGCGGGTCCATGGCCTCGGTCATGACCGTCGGGCCCATTACCGTGGCGGCTGTCGATGCGTCCGACGACGATGCGGCTTTCGACGGGTCCGGCCCCGCCGAAGCGGCCGACGCATCGGATTTGCTCCCAGAAGCCGACATGCAGGCGCACGATGCTGCAGTCGTTGCGGAAGGGGAATCGGATTCGTTCGGGCAGAAGCATCGCGAAGGGGCTGCAAAGCATCCGGAGATGAAGCTTGCCCAAGTGGACGACTTCAATCCCTACGACGAGTACCGCGACTACTCCATCGGCAAGAGCTACCATGCAGCCACCAACGAGGGGTCGGGTGCCGCGATTTTCACGCGCGACGAGGAGCGTGCGGCCGCGCACGCTCGGTTCGTGGAAGACAAGGAGCGCAAGGAGCAGGCGTCCGCACAGGCTGGCGATGCGCTCTCAGCAGCGGATGACGATGTCCGGGCCGCCAAGCCTGCCGAGGTGGAATCGCCTGCCGAGACCCCGTCGGGCGCGCTGCACAACGCCGCGCAGGGCCAGACCGGGGCGGACCTGCAGGGTGCGGGAGGTGCAGCCATGGTTCCCGCCCGCGCCGCACAGAAACCGGCATCTGCAACCGAAGGGTCCACGGCCGCGTTCGACTACAGCAGGCTAAGGGGCTACGACGAGGTCGTGTCCATCATGCGCGACTATGGCGTGGGCATGCAGGACGACAGCGGCTACCGCGAATTCATCGCCATGCTTAACGAGCGCCATGGCCTGGATCGCTCGCCCGCGCTGGACACCCTGCTGTTCCGCGCGCCCGCCATCGAAGATGCGGCGCGTTTCGTGGAGGCAACCATCGGCGAGCTCGGCTTGCCGGCCCTGCGCATGTCCATAGAGGAAAGCGTGCAGGGCATGCCCGTGCTCTGCGTCATCGCCGAAGGCAACCACCGCCCGCGCATGAACCATGCGCACAACCGCTTCGAGGCGCCGGCGGTCCTGGTCATCGAAGATCTGGACATGTGGACGACCCCTTCGACGCCCGAGGGCGTGGAAGGCGGCTTAAACGCGTTCATGATGGCCAACCTGTCGCGCGGGGCGCGCGAGGCCATGAACCTTATCAGGACGGCCGTCGAAGACCCGGATGTGTACGTGCTGGCCACGGCGACCACTTCGGGCGACGTGGACCCGTTCTACTACGAGCTGCTCGAGCCGATTACCGTCATCGACATCGGCTATCCCACCGACAAGGAGCGGGCGGACATGTGGTCCGAAATTGCCCGCGACCATCCTTCCATCCGCGACATCGACCGCGATGCGCTCGTTCGGTTTTCTGCGGGCATCCCGCGCTACGACATCTACATCGCGGCGCGCGAGGCGCTCGAAGACGCCTACAAGACGGGCCTGATGCAGCGCGCCTACGTTCCCGTTCTTCCGCAGAACATCTTCGAGAAGCTGGCAGCGTGCCAGCCGCTCGATTCGGATGTGTACCGCGAAGCGGAAGACGAGGTCGTGCGCAACTTCCTTATGGAGCTGGACCAGCTGGACGACCTGGTCGACGGCTCGCGGGATTAGCCGATGGGCGTTTCCAGCCAGGCACGGTCGGCGAATCGGGCGCAGGAAGCTGCGCCCGATTGGTCTTCGACCCCCCTTGCGCGTGCAGAGTTCGTTGCGAAGGTGCGGGAACGCGGTGCCGATCTGTACCGCGATTTACCATGGCGCGGCATAGACGATGCCTATGGCGTGCTCGTGTCGGAAGTGATGCTGCAGCAAACCCAAGTGGCGCGCGTGCAGCGCTACTGGGGCCGTTGGATGGCCCTGTTTCCCACGGTCGATTCCCTGGCGGCGGCAGATACCGCCACGGTCCTAGAGCTCTGGCAGGGCCTTGGCTACAACCGTCGCGCCTTGGCCTTGAAGAAGGCGTGCGAAACGTGTTCCGAGCGGCACGGCGGCCGGCTTCCGCGCACG
>DMNP01000277.1 GCA_003452695.1 Eggerthellaceae bacterium | reverse complement strand
GCATGTCGAACAGCGCGTCGTACAGGGGCCGGTTGTAGGGATCGACCTTCTCCATCAGCGTGCCGGGCAGATACCCCAGGCTCTCCCCCGCCTCGACGATCGGGCGGGTAAGCACGATGCGGCCGATTTCCTTGCGCTGCAAGGCCGCCACGGCCATCGCGCACGTAAGGTAGGTCTTCCCCGTGCCGGCGGGCCCCATGCCGAAGGTTACCGTATGGGACCGAATGGCATCCACGAAGCGCTTCTGGCCAGCGGTCTTGGGTCTTATGGCCTTGCCGCGATGCGTAAGCAGCACGTCTTCGCGCAACGCAGACGGGGCCATTTCGGATGTCTTCAAGAGCAAGGTAATCCGGTCCAGGTAGGCCTCGTCGGGCACCTCGCCCGACGCTATGCGCTCGAACATGTCGGTGAAGAGCTTCGTCAGCTTTCGGACGTCCACCTCTTCGCCTTCGATGGCGAGCTCGTTTCCGCGCAGCCGGATGGAGGCACTGTATTCGCCTTCCAGGCGCCGCAGCAGGCTGTCTGCCGGTCCCGATACCAGAGCGGCATCCACGGCGCTCGGAATCGTCAGGTGTTTCTGTGTCTTGTCGTTATGCATGCTCGTATTGTACCTCATCGCGATTTTGCACACATCAGAAGCTGCAGCGCACGAGCGTTCCCGCAGCGCTGCCGGGGGGCGCCGGCAATTCATGATAGCTCTCGGTCAGCGCGCTAGCTCCCTCCACGAGCGCCCATTCCCGCGTGCCCGCCCGCCTTCGCCGATCCTCATCGGCCAGCTCGCGCCCGATGGCGCGCAGGCGCTCCGCCCGTTCGCGCTTCACGGGAGCGGGAACCTGGTCGGCGCGTTCGGCAGCCGGGGTTCCCGCGCGTTGCGAGTACGGGAACACGTGCAGGCGCGAGAAACGCGCTTGCCGTACGAGTTCGCATGTCTGCTGGAAGTCCCGTTCGGTTTCGCCTGGAAAACCGACGATCACGTCGGTGGTCAGCGCGATGCCCGGCACTTCCCCGTGCAGACGGGCTGCAAGCGCGGCGAACCATTCGGCAGTGTAGGGTCTGTCCATTTCGGCAAGCACCTTCGAACTGCCCGACTGCAGTGGCAGGTGCAGGTGGCGGCACAGGCTGCCGTCCGATTGCGCGAGCAGGGAGACGAGGTCGTCGCTTACGTTCAGCGGCTCTATGCTTGAAATGCGCACGCGTGCACACGGGCCGTCGTCCGCATTCGCCGCAACCGACTCGGCCAGCAGCATCCTTGCAAGGTCGGGAAGTCGAACCGACGCATCGCGATACGCCCCGATGTCGATGCCCGCCAAAACGAGCTCTTTCGCGCCCGCTTGGAAATACGCGCGCGCATCGCGGAGCACCTCGCTGGCGGGGACGCTGCGCGCGGGCCCGCGGGCCACATGCACGATGCAGTACGTGCACGCATGGTCGCACCCGTCCTGCACCTTCAGTCCCACACGCGTCCTGAAACCGGCGCCCATGCGCAAAGGAGCCGTACCCGCGGCACCGCTCAGCTCCGCTTCGATTTCTGCCTTGCCGCGCACGGACACGCGGGGGTCCATGGCGCAAAACGTTTCCGCCTCCAGCGCCGCAGCGCAGCCCGTTACGACGATGGATGCCACGGGATTGGCCGCTATCGCATGACGCACCGCCTTGCGCGCCTTCTTCGCGGCCTCGCCGGTAACGGTGCAGGTGTTCACGATGATCAGGTCTGCAGTTTCTTGTTCGGCGGCGGCCAGGCCGCAAGCCAAGAGCGACGCACCAATGCTATCCGCTTCTACGCGGTTCACCTTGCAGCCGAGGTTCACGATATGAAAGCTGGATGCGCCGAGCAAGGACACCGCCGAATTCCGAACTTAAGCGGCCTAGTTGAAGGCGTCGCGCAGCTTTTCCAGGGGCGAGCGCGGGTTCGCGTATTCCTCGCCGAGTTCCCGGGCCAGCTTCTCCAGCAGCTCTCGCTGTGATTTCGAGAGCTTCTTTGGTATGGTAACGCCCACGTGCACGTACATGTCGCCGCGCAGGTCGCTGCGGAATTTCGGCATGCCCTTTCCGCGCACGCGGATTACCTGGTCGTTCTGGCACCCTTCGGGTATGCGCACGTTCACGGTTTCGTCGGGCATTATGCCGCTTACCTCGATTTCGGCGCCGAGCGCGGCCTGCACCATGGACACATTGGCCCGGGCATGCAGGTTGTCGCCTTCGCGCTCGAAGAAGTCGTGCGGCTGAATCCTGCAGGTGACGATAAGGTTGCCCGGGGTAGCCCCCCGCAAGCCGGCTTCGCCGAACCCGGTTATGCGCAACTGCTGAGAATCGCGTATGCCGGCCGGGACTTCCACGGTGACGCGCTGGCGGTCGGGCACGCGTCCCTGGCCCTCGCATTCGGGACAGGGGTTGTCGATGGTGCGGCCCGTGCCGCCGCAGCGGTCGCACGACGATGTGGTGCGCATGTCGCCCAAGAAGGTGTGCTGCACGGTGTACACGCGTCCCGAGCCGTTGCAGTTGGGGCAGGTCACTTCCTTGCCGCCGGCGCCCAGGCCCGATGCGTTGCAGTCCTGGCAGGGCGAAAGGCGGTCGTACACGATTTCCTTCTTGGCGCCGGTTGCCACCTCTTCCAGCGTAAGACGCAGGCCGACGCCCATGTCGCGGCCTTCGCGACGAACGCTCTGTCCACCGCCCATGCCGCTGAAAAACGAGCTGAAGATATCGCCCATGCCGCCGAATCCACCGCCGAAGATGTCCTCGAAATCCACGTAGCCCGAGCCGTAGGGGTTTCCGCCGGCAGCTCCCGGGGTGGTTCCCGTGCGGTCGTAGTACGCGCGCTTGTTCGGGTCGGACAGCACATCGTATGCCTCGTTAAGCTCCTTGAACTCCTCTTCGGCATTCGGTGACTTGTTCACATCGGGATGCAGCTTTCGCGCCTGCTTGCGAAACGCCTTCTTAATCTCGTCGTCCGTTGCATCGCGCGAAACGCCGAGGACCTCGTACAGATCTCTGGCCATCTATCCCTGTTTCCTTTCCCATTACCCGGCTATTCGCTGCCGAGCGTCCTGCTTGCTATCTTAACGGCGCTTATCGCCTTCGTGTAGTCCATCCTCGTGGGGCCGATTACCGCAACGATGCCTCCGTCGGGCCCATATCCATAGCGGCATGCCACGACCGACACGCCCGCCAGCTGCTCTGCCTCGTTTTCCTTGCCGATGCGCACCTGCGGGTCGTCGCCTTCGGGGGCGGTCGTGTCCAAGACGTGCAGGAGCACGGTGTCGTCTTCGAGAACTTGCATGATGGGCAGCAGCGCTTCGGTGTAGGTGAATTCCGGCTGGCGCATCAGCGACATGATGCCGAGCGTGCGCGGGTGCGTGAGGTCCGGGGGCGTTACGACCGAAAGGCAGTCCGTGAACTGCGAAAGCGCCTTCGATGTGCGTTCTATCAGGTCGTCCAGCTCGCGCGCCTGCTCGCGCAACTTGCCGATGGTCTCGGCGGCATCGGGATCGTCCTTCACCGCGCCCGATTCGATGAGCTCGTCGACGAAGGTGCGGTATCCGAAATCGGTGGGAATACGCCCCGCGGAAGTGTGCGGCTGCGATATATAGCCTTCGTCTTCCAGCGCGGACAGCTCGTTTCGGATGGTTGCGGGGCTGACGCCGAAACGGTAGCGTTCGGTGAGCGTGCGCGACCCCACGGGAAGCGCCCGTGCCACGTACTCTTCTATGAGCGCGGCAAGAACGCGCTGTCTCCTGTCCGAAAGCATCGGCTTCGCATTCTCCCATTCTTCGGTGCATCATTCATGCCAACGAAATCATATTCTAGCAGTCTGGCGGTCGGAGTGATAAGCAGCGTTACGCAAGCGTCATAGTAGCCCCGCACGATGTTACCGTCACTCGATGCAGCCCGGCGGGTTGGGGCAAGGGGGCGTGAGCGATTCTGCAGGCACCTTTCCTGTAAAATGCAAAAGCGAAGCCGAAGCCAAGCGAACACCCCCTTGCCCCAACCCGCCGGGCGGTCGAGCAAGAGGGTCGTGTGGCTCTACTCTTACCGCGCGATAGCTAGTTTACAAGCCTCTCTCTCGCCCGGCCGCCTGGCCGGACCATGGACAGCGGCCGCATTGCGGCTGCAAACACGAGCTGGCCCCCTAAAGTGGGGGCCAGCTCGTCTTGACATGCGGACGGACCCGAAGTCCAGTCTGCGCTATTCGGCGGCTTCCTCTGCCTCGTCGGCGGCTTCAGCTTCGGCTTCGGCCGCAGCTTCGGCCTTTGCGGCGTCTGCTGCTTCCTTGGCCTTGCGGTCGGCGGCCTTCTTCTCTTCTTTCAGCTGCTTGTCGCGGCGTGCGGCCTTCTCCTGGTCGGCCTTTGCCTGTTCGGCAGCGCGCTCTTCCTTGCGGGCCGCCTTCTTCGATCCGGTCTTCGCGGCCTTCTTCGCAGGCTTCACGTACGCAGCGCGGTCCTCGTCGGTGACGATGGGGTTAACGAGCGCCATGATGCCGCTCTTGCGGTTGGCTGCCTGGTTCTTGTGGATGACGCCCTTGGAAACAGCCTTGTCCATCAGGCGGCACGCAGCAAGCGCGGCTGCATACGCTTCGGCACCGTTGCCCGCGTCCACAGCTTCCCTTACGCGACGCGTTGCGGTCTTCAGCTCGGACTTCACGGCCCGATTGCGCATGCGGGATTTCTCGTTGGTGATGTTGCGCTTTTTCTGACTCTTTATGTTTGCCACTCTCGTATCCTCCGTAGTTTATATCTTGTTTCCAGACGAAACCCGTAAAGCTTAGCATAGAATGGAGCATCGCAAGCAAAAGTATTTAGAAAGTTGAAGCATGACGCACGGTTCTTCACATATCAACCAACATGACCCCGCGCATATCAGGAATTTCTCGATAATCGCGCACATCGACCACGGCAAGTCCACGCTGTCCGACCGCATACTCGAGCAGACGGGCACGGTCGCCTCGCGCGATATGCAGGAGCAGCTGCTGGACACGATGGATATCGAACGGGAACGCGGGATCACCATTAAAAGCCAAGCCGTCCGCGTGAACTACACGGCCGACGACGGCGAGGCGTACGAATTCAACCTCATCGACACGCCGGGGCATGTGGACTTCACCTACGAGGTTTCGCGCAGCCTGGCTGCGTGCGAAGGCGCAGTCCTCGTGGTGGACGCAACCCAGGGCGTGGAGGCCCAGACCGTCGCGAACGCGATGATGGCCATGAACGCCAACTTGGAGATAATTCCCCTTATCAACAAGATAGACCTGCCGGCATCGGATCCCGACCGCGCGCGCGAGCAGATAGAGGAGGGCCTGGCGATACCCGCAGACGATGCCGTGCTCTGTTCCGCGAAAACCGGCGAGGGCGTGCACGAC
The DNA here is from genome assembly GCA_003452695.1 of Eggerthellaceae bacterium. GTDB lineage: Bacteria > Actinomycetota > Coriobacteriia > Coriobacteriales > Eggerthellaceae > UBA9715. Next base: position 1,195 of record DMNP01000277.1, on the reverse strand, counting down.
CTGCTGGAAGCCATCGTGTACAACATACCAGCGCCCACGGGCGATTTCGATGCTCCGCTGCGGGCCCTTATCTTCGATTCGTACTTCGACCCGTACCGCGGGGTCGTGGCGCTCGTGCGCGTGGTGGATGGCACGGTGCGCAAGGGAGACACCATATACATGATGCAAGCCGATAGCGAGGCGCTCGTAGAAGAAGTCGGCGCGCGCAAGCCCGCGGAAATCGCCTTGCCCGATTTGTCCGTCGGCGATGTGGGCTATCTGGTGACGGGCTTGAAGGACGTCGGCCAGGTGAAGGTGGGCGACACGGTCACGTTGTCGGGGCACCGGGCGACCGAACCGCTGCCCGGCTACCGCGATGTGAAGCCCATGGTGTTCACGGGCCTGTTCCCCATCGAGGGCGACCAGTACGAGCCGCTGAAGGAGGCGCTTGAAAAGCTTGCGCTGAACGACCCGGCTCTGGTCTGGGAACCCGAAACGTCGCATGCGCTGGGCTTCGGCTTCCGCGTGGGATTCCTCGGCCTTTTGCACATGGAGGTCATCGAAGAACGCCTGGAGCGCGAATTCGGCCTGAACCTGCTGGCCACGGCTCCGTCGGTCGAATACCACGTGTTCAAGACCAACGGCGACATGATATCGCTGCATTCTCCGCAGGAAATGCCCGACCCTGCCGAAATCGAGCGCATCGAGGAGCCCTTCCTGAACGTGAAGATACTGGTGCCGCCGGAATTCGTCGGTGCGGTCATGGACCTGACCACGGCTCGCCGCGGCCAATTCGTGAACATGAACTACCTGAGCGCGACGACGGTCGAAATCCACTGGAACATGCCGCTTTCCGAGCTGATCATGGACTACTTCGACCGGTTGAAGTCCTCGACGAAGGGATACGCGTCGCTGGACTACGAGTTCGCAGGCTACATGCCGAGCAAGCTGGTGAAGCTGGACATCCTGATCGCCGGCAAGCCGGTCGACGCGCTGTCGTTCATCATCGACAAGGACAAGGCCTATGGGCGCGGGCGCATCCTGGCGCAGAAGCTGAAGGAGATCATCCCCCGCCACATGTTCGAAGTGCCCATACAGGCTGCCGTGGGCGGGCGCGTGCTGGCGCGCGAGACCGTGAAGGCCAAGCGCAAGGACGTCCTTGCCAAATGCTACGGCGGCGACATAACGCGCAAGCGCAAGCTGCTGGAAAAGCAGA
>DMNP01000092.1 GCA_003452695.1 Eggerthellaceae bacterium | reverse complement strand
TTCACCTTATTACGGACTCTATTGCGGACTTATTTTAGCATGTCCGAACCACGCATCGCAGTATCGAACGGCATCTTCCCCCAACGAAACGAATCTTCGAGCGGCAATGAGCCACGATGCGCTAACCGCGCCGGCCATGACATCCTTCGAGCGCCCGCTCGCGCCCGAGAACGAAATGGAGCAGCAACAGCTCGACATGATTGCCCGGGCGATAAACGCCATTCTTGCCGAAGCGGGAGCTCGGTTACTACCGCTTGGCGATTTGATCGACTCGGACTATGCCCACTCATCGGATTGAACGACGCTCGAAAACGCAACATCGGTGTTCGCGTCCATGGGCCTCACCACGACGGCGGCCGTGAACCTCTACCTGCGCGAGGTGGTGCTGCAGCGCGGGATCCCGTTCGAGCCGAGGCTGTAGGGCGATTTGCGTCCGGGCGACCGCGAGGCGCGGAGTCTCTCGGCCGTCGGGGTTTTGCAGGGTCCGGCGGTAAGCCCAGGCAGCGTCTTCGCCGTTGGTACAAGGTGCTCGCCCTACAGCGCGTCCTTGCGCTCCTGCAGGGGCAGGTCCTCGACTCCTTCCATGAAGTCGTCGGTGAACAGGCCGGCCGACGCGAGCATCGACGTGAACATATCGTTATTCTTCGGCGTGAGCACGACCGCATCGCCGATCCGGTTCACGTACGCCTCGTCGCCATCGAGGCGGCAGCCCTCTGGCAGGAGGACTGCCTGGGAGCCGTTGCTCGTTATCAGCTTTGCCGTCATCATCGCGATCACCTCCAATAGGTCCATATCGCAGTATATATGTGCCTCGACGATCGTTTGACCCGATGGGCGGGAGCGAACGCGATTGCGATTGCCCGTGCGGCTAGCTCGCATCGTCCGCATTGTACTCACATGCTGAATAAGGGACTGCGGTGGCTAATTTAATCTGGCGCGAACAGACTTCTGGGCTCCGGCGTGCGCGAACATCATCGACGACGTGATGGCCAGGCGCTAGCCCAGCCCGTTCGGACGCGCGCAGCCTTTCTTTCCCGCGTTGTAAAAATAAGGTTATTGATGTAACCTTATTTTTAATCGAGAGATAAGGAAGGTTGCGCCATGGGCAACTACGTCGACCGCTACTGGGTCTCCGACGCCGCGGGCATGAACAAGGCCGAGCGCATGGGCGGCCCCTACCGCCCCTACGTACCCGACATGCTCTCTGGCTTCGAGCTGCTGATGGAGCCGTCGTGCGCGGCGGCGGTGGCGCGGGCGAGCGAGGAACTCTCCGAGCTGGAGCGCGCGGGATCGCTCACCGACACCGAGCCGCTGGCGCGCCTACTGCTGCGGGCCGAGGCGGTCTCGTCGTCCAGGATTGAGGGGCTGCAGATGCCGGCGGGCAAGCTCCTGGAATACGAGGAGCTCGACCGGCTGGGCGTGGAGCACCGCCTCGACTCGACCGAGGCTCAGGTGCTCGGCAACCTCCGCGCGCTCGTGGACGGGCTTTCCGCCGTAGGCCCAGGCCACGTCTTCGCGGTCGACGGCATATGCGAGCTCAACCGCACGCTGCTGGCGGGCACGCGCCTCGAGGGCGCGGGCGGCGTGCTGCGCGAGGCCCAGAACTGGATCGGCGGCAACCGCGTGAACCCGGTCGGAGCCGCCTACGTGCCGCCGGAGCCGGGGCTCGTGCCCGCGCTCATGGACGACCTCGCCGCATTCCTGAACTCGACCGAGCTGCCGCCCGTGGCAGCTGCGGCGGTCGCGCATGCGCAGCTCGAGACCATACACCCCTTCGCCGACGGCAACGGGCGCGCGGGACGGGCGCTCGTGCACGTGGTGCTCAAGGCCGCGGGAGTCGCGCGCTCGACGGTGCCGCCGGTCTCCCTCGTGCTCGCAACCGACCGCGAGCGCTACATCGCTAACCTCGCCGCGTATCGCACCGATGGTGAGGAGGGGCGCAACGCCGCCGTCAACGGGTGGGTCGAGTACTTCGCCAACGCCACGTCGCTCGCCTGCGAGAGGGCCGCCGGCTTCGAGGCCGAGCTCGCGCGGATCCGCGAGGGCTGGCGTGAGAGGGCGGGCTTCCGGGCGGGCTCGGCGGGAAACCTGCTCATCGACCTGCTGCCGGGCACGCCCGCGCTCAGCATCAAGACCGCGCAGGAGATGACCGGACGCAGCTACCCGGCCGCGCGCTCGGCGGTGCTCGCGCTCGTGGAGGCCGGCGTCCTTCGCCAGAGCTCGAAGAACCGCAAGAGCGGCATCTACGTCGCCCACGAGGTCGTCGACGCCTTCAGCGCCTACGAGCGCTCGCTGGCGACCGTCTCCGGCGACACGTCCGCCGAGAGGCCGAGGCGCCCCGTACCCCAGCGCAGGCCGCGGTAGCAGCGATTTTCCACGCGCGCCGCTCCCGCACCGCGCCCGCCCGGGGTCGGTTGGTCACGCCCGCCTCGCGCGCCTCGGCGGAAGTGACGAGCCCGAAGTTGTCCGCCGCGATCTCGTAGATTATGTCGTCGTATTTCGTCATGGCAGAAGTATGACGAAAACATAATACTTTTGACAATAGGTTGATGGGGGCGTGACGGCGTAAGGTTGATGGGGGGGCAGGTGCCGAACGATGCGCACCTGCAACTTCGCCGCGTCCCCTGCGACCCAATCCCGATAGACTTAACCCGCGCACTCTCCGTTTTGGCTACATGTTAACAAATATGGCCAATATTGGTAAAATAAGCCAGAATATTAGTGAAAGGAGCCAGTTCATGCCGACGATGGGACGGGTTGGGTTTGCCGAGGCGAAGGACCGGCTGAGCTCGCTCACGGCGAGCGCCAACGAGACAGGGCTGCCGTTCACAATCACGAAGAACGGCAAGCCATGGGTGGAGGTGCGCCCGCTCGCGGTCAAGGAGCACCGCGCGGGCGCGGTCACGATATCCCCCGTCGGGAGGAAGGTGGCCGTAGCCGACCTCGACGAGGTGTTCGCGGGCTACGAGGGC